>CANGJE010000044.1 GCA_947454305.1 Oxalobacteraceae bacterium | reverse complement strand
CGCTATACACTTTGCTACAGATTTTATCGGTATCAGTTTTTGAGAAAACTGAGCTTTCATGCGCCTTTCAAAGCACTGGATATAGTTCTGAAACGCTTGATACCGATAACCAATTGAATTTATTCGGAATTTAACCGGACACTACTGATAAAAAATATATTTATTCATATGGTTTGTCACGCCTATAAACTATGATTGACGCTAAGTACTGTCAGCTCATGGCTGAATACAACCAGTGGATGAACGAAAAATTATTTCTTGCCTGCGAAACGCTCCCTGAGGCGGTACTGCATCAAGCTCGCGGAGCTTTTTTTAAATCGATCTACCTAACCCTGAATCATATTACTTATTCAGACTTGGCTTTTCTGTCACGTTTTACGGGGCAGCCGGCTGAAGTTCCTCCTCTGGGCATGGATTTATTTGGTGGATTTAACGCTTTGCAAAAAGAGCGAGAGCAGCTAGATAGCAGAATCGTGCAATGGTCGATGACACTAACACCAGAATGGCTGGCGCAATCACTCACCTACGTTAGCAAAGTCGACGGAGTTGAGAGAACGGCTCCACAGTGGGTATTGGTTACACACCTGTTCAATCATCAGGTACATCACCGAGGGCAGATTACAACCTTGCTATCGCAGGAAGGCATAGACGTGGGCTCTACTGATCTTCCCTTCATGCCACAGTTCGGTTCCAACGGAAACTGACATCAGTTGAATAGAGTACGTAATAATTCACAATGAATGTACCGAGTCGTGGCTTAATTCACGCTACCTCTTTCGATCGCATATCTTTCATCTTCAAAAATAAAATCACTACTGTGGTTGGTAACGTAATCACGTTGGCAGCGATCACAGGCATTGATTTAATTAAAAATCCGTAGATCAACCACAGCGTGACCCCGAGAGTAAAAGTCACATACATGTTAAATGAGATCCCTGATAAATCCCGGGTTTTCCACGAATGCAAAGCTTGGGGTAAAAATGCGGTGGTAGTCAAAATCGCGGCAATGAAGCCTACAGTTTCTATTAGTTCTGAATTCATGATGTCAGTGCGGGAAATTGATATTTCAATAGGTCAGGAGGACTGCTATTTTTTATTATGACCTAGTCCACGCCAGATTCGGGCGTTGAGGATTAAATAAAAAAAGCTGGTCGACATCCACTGTCAGACCAGCTTCCAAGTGCGTATTAATTAACTATCGACGTTCTTATTTAGATTCCGATTTTCCAGTGGAAGAACCGCTGGCACTTCCAGACGATATATTCGCTAAAGCTTGTTTCAGGCTATCCGCACCAGCATTACTAAATTTGCCTTTAATGATGTCTGCTGATGCGACATTACGAGTTTGTTTGTAGTAGGCATTTGTCAATCGCTGATTAAAGCGAATGTCGTTAACGCCAATCGTTGCCACATTACCGAATAGTCCTTTCGTTGCTGTCCAGGCGGTGGCGTCACCCGCGCCGGTTGATCCTTCTGCTACCTTTGCCCAGTTGATTACGGTGAGTCCGGTATCAGCACTCAAAGAAAAATTATTTTTATCGGTAAATCGCTGTACCGCTTTGTCATTATTTAAAACAAACGCCACTGATCCTGCCTGTGCACCGGCTTGTGCACCTATGCTAATCCCACCAATATTGTAGAACACAGGATTAGTCCAGTTACCACTCGCTTTTTTTACTAACAGCACACCTGCACCTCCGTGCGCGCCAATACCTAACGCTGCACGCCCATAGGTTGGAACAATAAAAACTCCCGATGCGTCTTGCAGTAATTTGCGCATGGTGGCGTCTGATTCCAGCTGCCTAACCACAATTAAGGCATCTTCAACATGCTTTGCTGAAGAAATTTCAGGACTACGTTTACCCTCAAGAGCAGGTGATGGTGCGACCTCGGAAGCTTCATTTGATTGAGCGGCGGCGAGCTCCGAAAATAGCATTCCACTCATGGCCCCTGTAACAAGGCATAGAAAAAAACAGCGCTTTAATAGATGATATTTCAATTGTATTTCTCCTTTGAGGGTGGATCAAATCAGCCCGAATGCCAAAGCAAGTCACGCCAGAGCCTATGCTCACCCCCAAAGAAGTCTAAGAATTTGCGTTCAATCAATGATTTAAGTCACTAGTCAGGATGAAATTCAAGTGAAGTGAAAATCAATGATAAAAATCCGATCTGAAATTGAGTAGTAATAATGAAAACTGGATGAGTAAATGAAAAAAATTACCGAAGCGGTACTTGCAGACGTGTGGTGGATGCATTGCCCTCCAGCCTCTGAGATCTCTGAAATAAATAAAGATCAGGGCTTGTCATCAACACAAGCATATGAGGGATTCGTGCAATTTGGGCCAAACCGAATTTCTGATAGTCACACAATAAAGGCTTGGAAAAAATATCTTTTACATTTTCAAAATCCTCTTGAGCTGATTTTGATTGCGGCCAGTATCTTGTCAGTTGCCGTTGGTGAGTTGGCGAATTTTATTATTATTCTATGCATTGTTTTTATTAGCGTAACGCTCGACTTTGTGCAGGAATATCGCGCCAATGCAGCTGCAGAAAAGCTCAAGCAGTCGATGGCTTTGAATAGTTCAGTTATGCGTGATGGTCAGATTCAAACAATACTCTCGGCAGATATTGTTCCGGGTGATCTGATACAGCTTAAAGCAGGTGATCTGGTGCCAGCAGATGGATATGTTGTAGAGGCACGCGATTTTTTTGTGAATCAATCGTCGCTAACAGGTGAGTCATATCCCGTAGAAAAGCGAATGGGTATGCCTGCGGGGATCGGCGCCGACATACAAGAGGCAACGCATGCTGTTTTTATGGGGTCTTCAGTACTAAGTGGCGGTGCAAGTGTTTGCATCGTCAAAACAGGCGGCGCCACGATCATGGGGCAGATTGCTGATTCGATGGCGGCGACGGAAGCACCGACATCTTTTGAAGTGGGCGCGCGCCACTTCAATATGATGATTATGCGACTGACCATGTGGATGGTTTTATTTGTATTGCTGGTGAATTTACTTTCACACAAAAATTGGCTTGATTCGTTTCTATTTGCAATTGCTCTGGCCGTTGGCCTAACACCAGAATTGTTACCTATGGTGGTGTCGGTGACTTTAGCCAGAGGCGCACTACGTATGGCTAAGCAGGGCGTGATCGTAAAACGTCAATCATCAATTCAAGATTTGGGTTCCATGGATGTGCTGTGTACTGATAAGACAGGTACGCTGACAGAATCGCTAATTCGGATGGAAAGCCATGTAGATGCCTCAGGCGTAGAAAGTACGGAGGTCTTGCGGCTAGCATATTTGAATAGCTGGTTTGAAACTGGGCTGCGTAATCCTATGGATGAGGCGATTTTAAAAAATACGCCCGTAGATGTCTCGGAATGGAAAAAAATTGATGAAATTCCATTTGATTTCGAGCGTCGAAGAGTCTCTGTCTTAGTTGAAAATTCAGGGGCGAGAACCTTAGTCGTCAAAGGTGCGCCAGATGAAATTTTACGTTTTTGTACCTATCGAGTCGCCGGTGATTCTGCCCAACCGCTACTTATGGACGAGGCTGCAGAGCTTCGAGCGCGTAAGGTGTGTAGTGAGTTTGAAGATCAAGGGTTTCGTGTTTTAGGGATTGCCTACCGAAAGGTGTCACCAGATCATACACATGCTGAAATTAATGATGAGTCCGAGCTTGTCCTAGCCGGCTTTTGTGCTTTTCTTGATCCACCCAAAAAAGAAGCAGGCGACACCTTGCGCGCTTTGGCACCCATGGGCGTGGAAGTCAAAGTGCTGACTGGCGATAGTGAGCGGGTGACGCGACATATTTATGCCCAATTTGGAATTCCGGTAACGGGTGTGCTCTTAGGGCACGAGATGGAGCAACTCGATGATTTTGCTTTGAGAGCACGAATTCGAACAGTTAATTTGTTTTGCCGCGTTAGTCCCAGTCAGAAGAGTCGGATTATTCATGCCCTTAGAGCTTCTGGACACGTGGTGGGATATATGGGGGATGGCGTGAATGATGCGCCATCATTGCATGCGGCGGATGTAGGTTTGTCGGTTGAATCGGCAGTTGATGTAGCCAAAGCAGCGGCCGATATGA
The DNA here is from genome assembly GCA_947454305.1 of Oxalobacteraceae bacterium. GTDB lineage: Bacteria > Pseudomonadota > Gammaproteobacteria > Burkholderiales > Burkholderiaceae_D > Pernthalerella. The sequence goes on along the minus strand of CANGJE010000044.1, from coordinate 15,689 downwards.
TTCTCTCTCAAAAAGATTTGAGTGTATTGCGCGATGCAATCATCGAAGGACGACGAACATTTCGCAACATTATGAAATACATCATGATGGGTACTAGCTCAAATTTCGGAAATATGTTCAGCATGGCGGGGGCTTCGTTGTTTTTACCGTTCTTACCTATGCTCCCCGCCCAAATTTTGCTTAACAATTTGCTATATGACCTCTCGGAAATTGCGATTCCATTTGATACCGTGGAAGTATCGGAAATGAATACGCCTGCCGTTTTGGATATGAAGCTCTTGCGAGATTTCATGTGGGCGATCGGTCCAGTCAGTTCGCTGTTTGATTTCATTACCTTTGGAGCACTGCTGATGTTTTTTGAAGCAGATCAATCGCTGTTTCAAACGGGCTGGTTTGTGGAGTCGCTTTTTACTCAGGTGTTGGTGATATTCGTGATTCGAACTCGCATTAATCCGCTCAAGACTCGGCCACACCCATGGCTAATTGTGACAACGGTTGCTGTGCTCACCATAGCTATTGGACTGCCTTACACCGTGATTGGTTTGTATTTTGGATTTACGCCATTACCTGCGGCATTCTTTGTGATGCTGACAGTGATGGTGTTGCTGTATTTGTTAGCTGTAGAGTTCGTGAAGCGACGTTTTTTTCTTCGGCGCTCAACAAATAATCAGCCCCAGTACCTAATTAGGTAGTGGGGCTGTTTTAGTGAGTAAGACGTTTGTAGTAAACGCTGTTCTCTTAGGGAGCGTGCGTTCCCCTGTTGTTCTTATTAGCCGGTATAGGCTCGTAATAGGTAACCGACCAATTCACGGTTCATCAGATTACCTTGCGCAACCATAGCGGCCGCTGATGATTGACGAATTTGAGCTGCTGCCAGGTTAGTGGCTTCCTTTGCCAGATCGGCGCTCATGATGCTGCCATATTCACTTTGCTTATTTTGAATATTTTGGTTGTTCAACTCACTGCTAAAACTAAGTGAATCTTCATATGCGCCAATCGTCGTCATGTAGCTAGTGGCGGTCGTGATTGCTGTATCTAGGGTAGTGATACCAGTCGAGGCCGTTGCAGTGGACGTGCTTAAGTCAACACCGGAAATATTGAGGCCGGACGCACCTGAACTCATATTCGAAAATGTCAATGTCTTGGTACTACCAGAATCAATACCAGTTTGCACATCGACTGAAGCCGTTGTGCCATCCATCACCGAAGAGCCGTTGTAAGTTGTTTGACTAACGACGCTCGACAAATCGGTTAAGTAGCTACTAAAAGTTGTTTGGTAAGTCGCGCGTGTAGTGGCATTACTCTCACCAGCAGCCTGTACAGCTAGCTCTCGCATCTTCGTTAATATTTCTGATACTTGACTCAACGAGCTATCGACTGATTGAACGAGCGTTACACCCGAATTAATGTTGTCGATAGCTTTGCTGTAGGAGCCTATGTATGACTTGAGCTTAATTGCTCGCGCATAACCTGCTGGATCATCCTTGGCAGTATTAATTTTCTGCGAAGTGCTGATGCGCTGTTGGGCAGTACCAGCTTCTGTGTTTGCTTTGTTAAGCGCAGAGGCTGCGATATACGAGTTAGAAAAATCCGTATTAATCATTTTTAAGCTCCGTGAATTTCTAGCGCGAGGGTTTCGCTTGAGAAGTTGAACGGAGCATAAATCGAAAAAACACGAGTTAGAAAAACTTTAGGCTTTTTTGCATCTTTTGCTTTTGTTTACAGAGTTTGCAGTTGTTAACCCTAAAGTTTTTGAAGTAGATGATTATAAATAATATATTTTTACTAACTTGGAGGGCGATCTAGTAGCCAAAAAGGCTACAATTGGAGAAATAATAGTACGTTTATAAGGAGAAGATGATGCTGCTGGACCCCCAAGCCAAAGCATTACTAGACAAAGCGGCGGCCGCCAATGTTCCCGGACCAGAACAAGTTCCCGCGCCCGCAGCGCGTGATCTTTATAAACGCAGTCGACTTCCACTCCAACCGCCTAAGCCTGAGATGGCATTAGTACGCGATTTCACCATCGAAGGTGGTCATGGTTCAGTAACGCTGCGCGAGTTCCGGCCCTTATCAGCTCATCAAACCCAGCTTCCAGCGCTGCTGTATTTCCACGGTGGTGGTTGGGTGATTGGTGATATTGAGACACACGATACGCTGTGTCGTCAGTTGGCAGATGGCTCAGGAGCTGTAGTTTTTTCGGTTAACTATTCCAAATCACCCGAGCATCGATTTCCCGTCGCAGTCGATGAATGCATAGCAGCGACACGCTACGTGATTGATCAATGTAAATCATTGGGTATTGATGCCTCGCGCGTAGGTGTGGGTGGTGATAGCGCGGGTGGAAATTTAGCCACTGTCGTTGCAATCGCATTGCGTGGTCAATCACCTCAGCCTTTGGCCTGTCAACTATTGATCTATCCCGTAACAGACCTTCGATTAGGTACAGAGTCAATCGAGCGCTACGCCGTTGGTTATGGTTTAACGACAGCAGCTATGCGGTATTTCCGTGATGTTTATTTGCGCGATTCATCCGATCAAGATGATTTTCGTGCTTCGCCGTTGTTAGCCTCCGATTTCAGTAAGCTGCCGCCTGCCTTAGTGCTAACCGCGGGTTTCGATCCGTTGCGAGATGAGGGTAGGGCCTATGCGGATGCGCTATCGGCTGCGGGAAATAAAGTGCAGTATGTTTGTTTCGAGCGGCAAATTCATGGCTTCATCATCATGGGTGGCATTATCGATGAAGCCAACACGGCGGTTGCTATGTGCGCTGATTACTTGCGCACATGTTTTAAGTAATTTATCGATCTGAGTACACACTTTTTAGAAAGACTGATCGGATGTCCTTTCGACTCCGTTACTCGCAGTGGTTAGCCATAGTATCGCTGGCAGGATTATCTATTTTATTGCTGTGCTTAGTTATTGGCATACGGATTGATGGTGACCCGTATCGCGACTTACTAGGTCGGTGGTTATCGCAGAGTTTAGGTAGGGAGGTTCATTTAAACGGCGATGTTGCACTGAAGCTGAGTTTTCATCCTGAATTAGAAGCAAATAACATTCGTGTAGAACAACCCGCGGGGTTCGGAAATCAAGAATTTGCCAAGTTAGGCAAATTGCAGTTTCGATTAGATTTACTGCCGCTATGGCATGGTCAATTGCGTGCCGATCATCTGTCAGCTAGTGACGTACAGGTTTCTTTGATTCAAACACCTGATGGCCACGCAAATTGGATTTTCAAACCTGCCGTTACACCCACGCCGACTGAAGCTCAGCAAAATAATTCAGCAACCGATATCGCAGCGCATTTCGATATCAGACACATTCAAATCGAACGTTTACAAATTTCCTATCAAGGAGCAAGTGCTCGGCCAGCACAATTTCTGCTCGAAAAACTCGAAGCGCAATTACCTGCAGATGGCCAATTGTTAGTTAATGCGACGGGCAGCGTAAATAAAAATCTGCCGTATGCCATACACATACGCGGCGGCTCGCTGCAGCAGCTAACCGAGGGTAATACGGCGTGGCCACTTGAATGGCAATTGAATTTTGCCGGAAGTACCTTCAATGCCTACGGAACACTCAGTCCTACTGAAAGCCATTTGCGATTTGGTTTGGGTGCGAGTGATTTGGCAGGCTTCGGTAAATTGTTGGACATCGATTTACCAAACGCAGGTGCTGCTGGGGTGTCAGGTTTGTTGACTCTGAAATCGGGCGCTATTCATCTCGATGAGTTATCAGCCCAATTAGGTTTATCGTCCATGACCGGTGCGCTCGCTGTTGATACGCGCAACGATAGGCCTCGCTTAACGGGCAAACTCGATGTGTCGCGACTCGATCTACGTCCCTTTCTGGGTCAAGATGCGGAAGAAGATCCACCCACCGATTTACCCGCTTTGTATCGCAGCCTCTCACAAGCAAAGTTAGATTTGCAAGCGCTGAACAATCAAGACATTGATCTGACCCTCCTAGTCGATCAGTGGATTAGCCTTCCAGGTGATATTCGACAGGCAAGCTTGGCCGTAAAACTCGATCATGGAAAATTCACCATGCCGTTGAGTGCGCGTGTTGAGGGAGTGCTATTCAAAGCTGAATTAAAGGCCGATGTTTCAACGCAGACGCCCTCATTCCAACTAGGTATTGTTAGTGAACAAGCTAATGCTGGCGGACTCGCAAAACTATTAACGGGTATTCCTGGAATCGAAGGGCAGTCAGGGAGGTTGCATATTAAGCTCGATTCGCAAGGTCGAGATGGTTCGTCACTTATGAAAGCGTTGGCAGTACAACTAGATCTGCAAGATAGCCAACTCAGTTATGGAAATCTTGACGGTGGCAAACCTGTCGCATTTCGAATTCAGCGCTTGAACCTTCGTTTGCCTGCCGGGCAAGCGCTAGAAGGAAGCCTCAATGGAACGCTATTAGGTAAGTCGCTAGATGCAAAACTCGCAGGAAGTGATCTGCGATCGGCCATGCAAAGTGGCATTACTGATTTCACACTGACTGCATTTTCACGTGGATTTGCAGCGCATATAGCGAGCGTTATCAATGCGGCTAAAGGCGAAGCATCTTTGTCCTTTAGTTTGGGAGTAGAGCATGCCGGTGATGTCGCTATTTGGTTAGGCTTACGTAATGAAGCTCGTGCAGCATTAGCGCTAGCAGGGCGAGTGAGTGCTAGTAAGGATCAATGGAAGCTTTCTGATTTAGTTCTGCAAGCAGGCAATAGTAGTGCGCATGCAGATTTAGAACGACGCCAGGTGAAGGGAAAACCCTTTTATAGAGTGAAACTTGATGTGGCGCAGTTGGATGCGGTGGAGTTGGATACCCTGATTGCACCTTCCAAGTCAGCTAAGCCTAGTTCATCAGCATTCGACATTCCGATATTGCCACGTCAACTGATTCTTGATGATGCTGACATCAGGGTAAGTATCGCAAATATTAAAACCTCATCAGTCGCTGTTAATCATATAGGTTTCGATGCTCAGTTACGCAATGGATTCATGCCAAGCGCACCGTTTTTTGCAGAGCTTGGAAATCAGCGTTTTGATGGCGCCGTGATGATTGATACTCGTAGTAGCGAACCTCATGCGCAGTTATGGTTGTTTACAAAAAATCTCGATGCTGGTCGAATCGCTCGTGATTTAAAACTATCGCAAGGACTGGACTTCACCGCTGATAGCTTTTCACTTTACCTTGACAGTCATTCCAGTCAGTTAGCAAACTTCATCGCTAACGCTCAATTAGTGGGAGAGGTTAGTGGTGGCAAACTGAAATGGCTAGATCAAAATCAAAAAACGTTAGTAAATATTCAGCTAAGCCAAGGTAGCTTGAATGCGTCACCTGCGCAGCCTCTTACGCTTACTCTCAAAGGTGATGTGCAAGATACTCCAGTAGCGTTAACTATTCGTAGCGCTACCGCCAAAGAATTACTCAACCCTCGCGCGCGCGTGCCATTTTCATTTGTGGTATCAGCAGTTAATAGTCAATTAGCACTGAAAGGAACGCTGAATAGAAATCTCGAGGAGCGTGACCTTGAATTACAGCTCTCTGCTTCAGGTGATCGCTTAGACACCATGAATCATCTGATGCATCTATCCATGCCGCCCTGGGGTCCATGGTCGGCTGAAGGGACTTTTCATTTATCAGCAAACGCTTATAAGCTAGATGGATTAAATTTAGCGATGGGAAGTAGCTCACTACAAGGTCAAGGCTTATTGGACACAAGCGTTAAACCATCTAAGCTAACGTTAAATCTAGCAGCACCGCAGATTCAACTAGACGATTTTCCTCTGGAAGGTTGGTCAGCAACGCAAGTAAAAGCCATCTCATCAAATACGACAGACAAAAAATCTGAATCATCAGAAACCTTACGTAAAAAAGCATCCGATACCAGCGATCAGCTACAAAGCTTGTTAAGTGCGCAAACTTTGCGATCAATGAATGCCTTGTTATCTGTGCGCGTAGATCGCGTGATCGCGGGTAAAGACCGATTAGGCAGCGGTAAACTGGAAGCGACTCTAGCTAATGGTCGCGCAGTAATTGGTCCAGCCAGTATCGCTATGCCAGGGGGTACGGCCGATGCGCAATTGACCTATGAACCTCGAGAGCGCGATGTGCTCACTGAGTTGAAAATCGATGTCGATAAATTTGATTACGGTGTCATTGCGCGCCGGTTTAAGCCTGAGGCCGATATAGATGGTCGATTTAATCTTCATGTCGATGTTCACTCGCAATCGCAACGATTGTCAGACGTCATCAAGCATGGCAGTGGCAACCTTGATTTTTTAGTCTGGCCTAAAGAAATGAAAGCGGACATGGTCGATTTATGGGCCGTGAATTTGTTGGTTGCCCTGTTGCCGACTATTGATCCAAAAAATCAGTCGAAAGTGAACTGCGCTATCGGACGTTTTACGCTAGCCGATGGGAAATTGAGTCAACGTCAGTTTGTGATTGATACCACCAAAGTACGAGTAGCTGGCACTACCGATATCGATCTGGCGAAAGAGACTTTGCATATGCGACTACAGCCGCAGGCAAAGACAGCACAGTTTCTGAGTCTGGCAACGCCGCTCGAAGTAAAAGGTAGCTTCGATAAATTTTCTATTGGGCCAAACCCCGGAGATGTTTTGGAGACGATAGTCCGCTTTGCTACCTCCGTTGTATGGGTGCCAATCAAGCGATTGTTTTCTGAAAAAGTACCGGAGGATGGTGGAGATATCTGTAATGCCAACCTATAGGGCGAGCCATTGGTCGGCACTATGATTTTTCACAACCGATGAAAAATCGTTTGCACGTAAAGGTCGGCTATGCAGGAAACCTTGAATTTCATCGCATCCGTGCTGGCGTAAAAAATTGAGCTGCGATGTAGTTTCTACTCCTTCAGCAATGACTCGCAGGTTCAGGCTGTGTGCTAACTTTATCAAGGTGATGACGATCTGGTTGCTCGTATGTTTTGCATCATCGCTCAATGCTTGAACAAACTGCTTGTCAATTTTCAGACTTGAAAGTGGCAGGGTTTGCAGATACACGAGACTAGAGTATCCAGTTCCAAAATCATCGATGGCAATCTGTACACCTCGTTGCTTTAATTCTTGCAGTGTTTTCTGGGTCAGTGCGACATCCGACATCATCAGCGTTTCTGTTAATTCAAGCTCTAGTCGTTCTGGTGTTAGCCCCGAGCTTATTAGTGCCGACTCGACGATACTAGACAAGGTTAATTCGGGTAGCTGTCGGGCGGATAGGTTAACGGCCACTCGAAGCTGGCCCAAACCATGCTGTTCCCATTCTGCGATTTGTTCACACGCTTTTCTTACCACCCATGCGCCAATCCGATTGATGATGGAGGTTTCTTCAGCAATAGGTATGAATTCATCGGGTGTTAATCGTCCTAGCTCCGGATGTGCCCAGCGAAGTAGCGCTTCTGCTCCAGAAATCATCCCCGTCTGAAGTGATATTTGCGGCTGATATTCGATGAACAATTTTTCACGTTCTAAAATATCGGCCAATGCTATTTCTATACTGGAGCGCTTGAGTAAGTGAGCTTGTATATCACTGTTATAAAACTGGCAGCGATTGCGGCCGGTTTGCTTTGCGCGATACATAGCAGCGTCTGCATTAGCTAAAAGTTCATCGGCAGTCTTACCATCATTAGGATAGGTTGCAACACCGAAACTACAGCCGACACGTAAGTGGTTTCCTTCAATTTTAATTGGCTCTCGAATGCTGTTCATCAATCTTTCGATAAGATCGGTGCTCATTGTTTCGGTCGGACTTCCTTTCATCACAATGACAAACTCATCACCGCCGAATCGACCCAGCAAATCTGTATGCCGTAATACATGTGTCAGGCGCTTTGTAACTGTGATTAACAGCTGATCACCTACTTGATGGCCAAAGCGGTCATTGATTTGTTTAAAGCGATCTAAATCTAAAAACGCTACCCATACCGGTAGACCGTGCAGATCGGCTTCGATTAATGATTTTGAAAGATGTGCGAATAGCGAGGCGCGATTACTGGTGCCAGTGAGAGAATCATGGGTAGCTTGATAGGCTAGTTGTGATTCCAGTTTTTTACGTTCCGAAACATCGCGCACCACCATTTGTATTGCGGGTCGCCCTTCGTACGTGACAAATGCGCGTTTAACTGAGACCTCAAAGGGTGAGCCGTCAAGGCGTAGCGCAATTTCTTCGGAATGACTAGGCTCAGCACCATTGCGCAGTGCTTCGATTGAATCAGCAACTTGCGATCGAAATTTGGCTGTAGTAATTTCAAGAACACTGAGTCCCTGCAGCATCCGACCATTATTTTCTACAAACAAGTGCCGCGCCGCGTCATTTACGAAAGCGATTTTCCCCTCGGATTCAATGAGTATCGCATCTGGGGATAGTTCAACGATTAATCGGTATCGCTCCTCGCTTTGAGTCAGCGCTTTTAGCGCATTTTCTCTTTCGGTTGCTTGCCTGAACAGTTCGCGACTCTTTTGTTCAAGCAAACGTTCAGCTTGTTCGCGTGCGCGTTTTTCCCGATCAAGTTGACGAGAGTGAGCATTGTCACGATTTAGCATCTGAAATAGTGTGCAAAATAAAATGTGTATGAGCGCCGGTATCTACAGGTAGATCAGTCCGTTCGATTGACATCGTCTCACCAAAATACTCTACACATCCTTCGATTAAGCCATGAGCGCAATCGGCTAATGGTCGGCTAGATTGGTAGATAAAGAGCATGCGATTTTCACTCAGATCTTGGTAGTCAAATGTTGGGACTTCAGCGTCTTGATACAACTTACGGACCTCAACATGAACTTCATCATCCAATACTTTTAGCAAATCAAAAGCACTCGCGTGTGATGTGATGTATTCCGGGTGTATAACTGTAAATCGATGAAATAAATGACGGCCAAAATGCCTTAGTAAGCCTGGGATGGGTATTTCGGAGCGAATCGAAAGTTGCTCAACTAACTGAAGCATTTCATCATGTGGGTAGGTACCCACCGTTGTATACGCGCCTTCAGACTCAAGAGTCGAGGCTTGAATAATGTCATCGACCATTTGAGCAGAGAATTGTGTCTCCACCATATCGATGAATTCGCGAAAGATGAGACCCTTCATTTTTGGTAGATATAGTTTACTCTTGGTATTGGCAAGATACCATAACTAGGTATAGTTTAAATAATAAATATGCCAACTTTATGAAAATGCTTTTCCTGATGGTTTTTTTGCTAATTCGGAGTGGTCGCACTTAAGACCAAAAAGGACGCACGAGACTATTTAGCTATTCACCACTAGCGCGTTCACTGCGGGTCTTAACACACGCCATTGTTCTTTCCCAAAATACCTCGCCGCTTCCGCCATAGCGTGAGGGCAGTCGTCGCATTTTAGTGTGGGTGGCAGCTAGTGCTTCGATACGCTCAGCGTTTAACATGCCGAGCTTGTCGAGTTCGAGATACGCTTCGCAGTTAGCTTCGATTTCATTGCGCCGCTCATCTTGGGCATGAGCGCATTCATGATAAAAAATAAAATCCGACATATGCGGATCTTTCTCCAACATCGCTTTAAATACGACCGAATCGAAAAATATTACTGGCCAACCTTGTGCATTAGGCCTAACCACGGCGGCGGCACCACCCAGCTCAGGGTGACGATCGCCTTGGTCACCATGGCCTAACCAGATTTCTTCGACGACGTGTTGTTGACCGTTTCGTTCGATTTCGCAGCGCACGGTAGCACCGTCAGATCGCTCAAATGCCATAGCTAGCGTTGAGTTGATTAACAACCCAACGCCGAGCGATAGCGTCAACAACTTCATGAGCTAAGAAGGTTTAATTCGAATACGGCGCAACTGGCAAAGCAGGAGCTTTAGCAAATTGTGCAGGCACTTCGCCGGTGAGTGTCTGTAAAAATGCGACAATGTGTTTCACATCTTCATCACTCAGCTGTTTGCCCAGCTGCAGTCGTGCCATCACACGGACGGCATCATCGAGTTTAGCGACCGAGCCATCGTGAAAATAGGGCGGTGTCATAGCGACATTACGTAGCTGTGGCACTTTAAAGATAAACATATCTTCGGGTTTTTGCGTGTCGTGCCACTTGCCTTTGTCACGACCTTTGAGAACTTCTTGCTCTTTACTGCCAGTGGCTAACCAGTAGTCTTCAGTCAAACCAAATTTTTGAAAGCTTTGTCCACCAACAGTTGTCCCATTGTGACAGCCAGCACAACCGACGCTCATGAATTTATCTAAACCGATTTTGGCTTCTTTGCTGATAGCACGCTGATCACCTTTGAGGTATTTATCAAAAGGTGCGGGGGTTAGTAACGTACGTTCAAATGAACCAATGGCTGCAGCCCAGTTTTCAGCAGTGACCGGTTCCTTCTCATTCGGGAAGGCTTCTTCAAATTTTTTCGTGTAACCCAATGATTTAAGTTTTGCTTCAGCCTCGGGATAATCTTTATTGCCGTACGCGAGTGGGCTTAACAGGGCTTTCATCGCTTGTTCTTCCACTGTCATGCGATTGCCACCGTAATGCTGCGCAACGAGCAATGATGTGTTGAAAACAGTGGGGGCATTACGAGGTAATTTTTTGCCGTGCAACCCGACAGACAATGTTAACGAATCCGCTCCGTGATAAGTCGGGTTGTGACACGCGGCGCAACTCATTCGTCCGTCAGTAGAGACGCGAGTTTCAAAAAACAACGCTTTACCTAATTCAGCACGCGCTGCGGAATGAGGATAGTCATCAACCCGCGATGTATCAGGCAAAGGCTTAAAGAGACTCTTTGCTCGTTCTAGCAAAGCTTTGTCGGTATCTTCGGCACTTACTAATCCGACAACGGTTATTGAACAAAGCGCGGCCACTGCCAGTGTCGCGCGCAAGGTATTCTTAAAATTCATGGTTTGCTCCTTAGTCGCAAGGGATATTGTTATTGTCGTATGCGGGATTGTGCGCGATTTCGTTTGATCCTGCACAGCGCTGCTGATCAGCTTTAGTTGGTTAACAGAGCTAAACGATAAATAGTTATTTAAAATTTAATATCATTGTTCGTTCTGCTTAGTCATAAGCCATCAATTCATGAAATGTCTGATTGCAATGACCGGTCGGTCTACTTAGACTAGTCGGCTATTTCTTTACTTTTCCGCTGCTCCCATGCGGCCATCTCATTGTGACTTCTGGCTTTAAATTTCCTTCTTCTATCGCACTCGCATTGGTGACCTTCGTTAGTTCGGCGGCTCTGGCTGCCCCGTCTAGCTGGACAAATGATCTGAGCCCTATCTATCAGGCGGATTGGAATCGTGAACGCGCTGCACATCTGCTAGAGCGAACAGGCTTTGGTGCCACGCCTGAAGAAATCAACGCGTTTGCCAAACTCTCGCCCAGTCAGGCGGTACGTCGCTTGGTGCGTTATCAGCGCATCGCCAACCCTCAGCCCGCGTTTGAACACTCGGGGGCCTTTGATCCGGGTTTGGAGCCATTTGCCACGTCTCGCCCTGCTGCCACTGAATTAGCACGCGACACAGGGCAATCGCTGGGCGTGAAGGTAAAGCCGGAAGGTAATCGCCGTATTCAACAGGTGGCTGATCGTTACTTGTACTGGCTACGTGCCAGCAAATTAGAAAGTCAGCGAATTGGCTATTGGTGGGCTAATCGTATGCTGACCACCCGTCGTCCGCTGGAAGAAAAAATGACGCTGTTCTGGCATGGACACTTCGCTACTGGCGATGAAAAAGTGCGTGACTATCGCAAAATGCTCAAGCAAAACGAATTGTTTAGAGCCAAGGCCACGGGAAATTTTCGCGATCTGCTGATCGGCGTTGCGAAAGATCCTGCGATGCTAGCTTATCTGGATGCTGCAGTGAACGTGAAGGGTGCGCCCAACGAAAATTTTGCCCGTGAGATCATGGAGCTGTTCACCATGGGCGTAGGTAATTACACCGAAGAAGATATTCGTGAAGCAGCACGTGCTTTCACTGGTTGGAATTATCGAGGTCTAGAGTTTGTCGTTAATCCTGCTCAGCATGATGCGGATGTAAAAAAAGTTTTAGGGCGCAGCGGAAATTTTGATGGCGTACAAGTAATTGACATCATATTGGCGCAACCTGTGACCGCTGAATTTGTGGCGACTAAGTTGTATCGCTTTTTCGTTCGCGATGAAGTGTCGCCTGAGTTGCGTGTGAAGCTGGGTAAATTATTACGTGATTCTCGCTATGAGATTGCACCTTTTTTAGAGACGATATTTAGCTCGCATGATTTTTACAGCGATGAAGCGGTGGCAACCCATATTAAATCGCCGGTGGAGTTGGTCGTTTCTACGTACCGAAAAATGGGTTTGAAACAAGTACCCGGCATTCCCGACTTCAATGAATTAACCGACGCCATGGGACAGAAATTGATGTTTCCACCCAATGTCGCTGGATGGGCTAGTGGTAAGAGTTGGATTACTCCGGGTCTGTTACTAGTACGTGGTAATTTTATTTACGACACCGTTTTCCCTCAGATTGATTTTGTTGCGAATGACCGAGTACCTGGTAGTCAATATCAAATCATCTCTGTGGCTGAGCAACTGTCTATGGGTAAGGACGTGACCACAGCGACTAAGCCTGACGGTAAAGAATTGAGCTCGATGTCGATGCAGGCCGATCGTGATGAAGATTTCAACACGCGTTTAGCGAGTTATCACGCATGGCGTAAAGCAATTGAAAAAGTCAAACCTATTTCCCGAACAACCGCTCAGTTAGATGTGTCAGGCTTGGTGCGGGCAGCTGGCTGCAAGACCACGCAAGATGCGGTAGATCATTTACTGCTGCGTTTCCTGACCACGCCAGTGAGTGCAGAACTACGAAAAAAAATCGGTGATCTATTAGCTTCCGATCTCGGCACCACCGATTTAAAAGCGGCTGACACGTACATGGAAGATGCGTTACGAAATGCGCTGCATGTGATTCTGTCGCTGCCGGATTACCAATTAGGATAAGACCATGTCAGACCACCACACTAATTTGACGCGTCGTCAATTACTCTCTGCCTTAGCTGGTGCAGGGCTCTCGGCTGGACTGCCTTGGCTACCTGCGCAAGCTGCACAAACGGATGCATCGCGTCGTATTCTCGTCGTGATGGAACTCTCCGGCGCGAATGATGGATTAAATACGCTCGTGCCTTACGCGGATGATGCCTACTATCGCTTGCGTCCGAAGATCGGGATTAAAGCCAACAAAGTGCGCAAGATTGATGATCATTTTGGATTTAGTCCAGGCATGTCAGGCTTTGAGCAATTGTTCAAAGACGGACGCATGGCGGTTATGCACGGTTGCGGTTATGCGCAACCTTCGTTTTCTCATTTCACCTCGATGGCGTATTGGCATACCGGCGTTCCAAATGGCGGTGAGCCGTATGGTTGGTTGGGTCGAGTGGCAGATGCGATCGATCCTAAGCTAACACCCAATTTTTTAGTCAATATCGACGAGCGACAATCGCTAGCGGTGCGCGCTGCGCGTCACGTACCGGTCGTGTTTGATGATCCGGATCGCTTTACACGCAAAGGCTTACTGCAAAGCCGTGCTTTGCTGGACAATGGGATGCAAATCAATGCGGTAAATCCTACGCAAAATTTTCTGCATAGCGTAGCTGACAGCGCGCGTCAGGCGTCAGGTTTGGTTCGAGCCGCATGGGAAAATTACAAAACGCCGGTGGATTACGGAATTATTCCCGTTGATCTGACCAAAGTGGCCGCGATGATTAAAGCTGATTTACCAACGCGGTTGTATTACGTGGGTTATCGCCACAATGCCTTTGACACGCATGTACAGCAGTCTGAGCAGCATCAACGATTGCTAACCTATGTATCGGATGCCGTGGCTGGCTTTATGAAAGATCTCGAGCGCATAGGCCGTGCAGATGATGTGACCCTATTGGTATTTTCAGAATTTGGTCGACGCGCTGCAGAGAACACGAGCTTGGGTACCGATCACGGAACGGCTAATCATATGTATGTGATTGGCAAACCCGTCAAAGGGGGTCATTATGGCGAGGTACCTTCGCTGACTGATTTAGATGAGGGTGGTAATCTCAAGTTCACCACTGATTTTCGTAGGGTGTATGCCACCCTAATAGAAGGCTGGCTGCAACATGCCGATAGCAAAAATTTGTTGTCGGGTGATTTTAAGACGTTCCCTGTTTTTGGATAACCATCATGGCCGCGCATTTCGATCTTCCTGATATCAAATTGTTCGTCAACATTGCAGAGGCGAACAGCCTCACGCGCGGTGCTGAACGTTCTCACATGTCCTTGCCTGCGGCATCGATACGAATCAAAAATTTGGAAGAGGGACTCGGCGTTAAGCTTCTGTATCGAACCAGTCAAGGTGTGACTCTGACTCCGCCCGGGCAAGCTTTCATGCATCATGCGCGCTTGGTTCTTCAACAATTAGGTGATTTGCGCGCTGATTTGTCGGAATACGTTAAAGGCACACGCGGTCATGTACGTATTTTTGCTAACACCAGCGCGATGGCTGAATTACTGCCTACGTTGCTGCCTAAATTTCTTGCCTCGCATCCTGACGTGAACGTGGATCTTAAAGAAAGACTTTCGCATGACATCGTGCGAGCAGTTTCTGAAGGTAAGGTTGACGTGGGTATTGTGGCGGGTAATGTCCGTACCGATGGTTTAGAAACCTTAGCGCTAAGCGAAGATCGTCTGGTACTCGTCACTTCAGAAGCGCATGTACTTGCAAACCGTGGCCGCATTGATTTTTCTGAGGCACTGACACATGATTTTGTTGGCATGATTGAAGCCAGTGCGATTCATGCATTTTTGGCTCAAGCTGCCAATGAATTAAATCGCCCAATTAAGATTCGTATCCAAGTAGGAAATTTTGAAGCGGCTTGTCGCATGATTGAATCCAATGTCGGTATTGGTGTGGTTCCTTTCTCATCAGCTAGCCGTCATGCGAAGACTATGAATATCCGTATGGTTGAGCTAACCGATGAATGGGCCGTACGTAAGATGCAAGTGTGTGTAAGAAATTTGCAGGCACTACCGGCATTCGCGCGAGAATTGGTTGAGCTCCTCGTGGCCGAAACGACAGTCGCTGCCTGACTGACATAGAACTTACAAGTAGGGTTAATTCCCGTTCAAGTCCTCGTTATAAATTTCTGAATTGTTCCTGACAGCCGGATAGTTCACACTTCTTCCTGTGTCTGCTGCTAAGCAGCACGTGTACTTTATGCACGATCAAACAGGAATAGTCATGTCGCAGCCCATACATCAGGACATACGCGATGCGATTCGCGATTTATGTTCGCAGTTTCCCGCAGAGTACTTCCGTCAAGTTGACGATGAGCGTGCCTATCCCGAAGCGTTTGTAGAAGCTTTGACGAAGGCCGGTTGGTTAGCTGCCTTGATTCCAGTGGAGTATGGTGGCTCCGGCTTAGGCATGGTTGAAGCTTCCGTGATCATGGAAGAAATCAATCGTTGCGGCGGCAATTCCGGCGCATGTCATGGCCAGATGTACAACATGGGCACGCTGTTGCGTCACGGGTCAAAAGCACAAAAAGATTTTTATCTACCCAAGATTGCTAGCGGTGAATTACGTCTGCAATCGATGGGCGTGACAGAGCCGACCACAGGTACCGACACCACAAAAATTAAAACGACCGCTGTTAAAAAAGGCGATCGCTATGTAGTCAATGGTCAAAAAGTG
>CANGJE010000043.1 GCA_947454305.1 Oxalobacteraceae bacterium | reverse complement strand
CTACGCCACCTGGCTTGTTCGACGTTTCAACCAGAGTCACATCAATCACTGGAGCCTGATTCTGACGAATCGGCGGGAAGTCATTGAAGTTAGCCTGTTGAATGCGGCCGTTTGCCAAGGTGTTCTCGGTGTACAGAGCACCCGAGAGACCATAGATAATGCCGGATTCCAACTGCTGACGTACGATCTCAGGGTTAACCATGTTGCCTTGATCGCTAACCACCCAGACTTTGTGTACTTTTGGATTGCCGTCAGTGACCGAAACTTCTGCCACTTGCGCCATGTAAGTACCGTAGCCTTCCATGATTGCGACGCCCAGAGCACGGCCTTTAGGCAATTTACGGCCCCAGCCAGCTTTCTCAGCAGCGATCTTCAGTACGTTGGTCATGCGAGCTTCATTGCCCAACAAGCCCAAACGATACGCCACAGGATCTTTACCTGCTGCCAGTGCCAACTCATCCATGAAGGATTCGTTAGCGAAGCAGTTCATTGTGTGCGAAACCGCACGCAGGTAACCGACACGATAGCCTGTGTCGTGAATAATCACGTCATGCGCTGTGTTTGGCACGCTGTACAGTGGAACCGACGCTTCGACCATGAATGGATCCAGTGTGTTCTTTGGCAAACCAAAGGCACGCTGTGTGATCGACTGCGAGGTCAACTGGAATTTCACGCCAACTGGATTGCCTGAAGCATCCAGACCAGCTTCCAAACGGTTCAAACCAGCTGGACGATAGAAGTCATGCTTCATGTCGTCTTCACGGCTCCACAGCACTTTGACCGGACGGCCAACGGCTTTGGATACTTGAACAGCTTGCGAAATGAAATCGAGTTCGATACGACGACCGAAACCACCACCCAAGTAGGTAGTACGAACGGTGACGTTCTCTGGCTTGATGCCGAGTACAGCAGCAGCCGTACCTTGTGCACCTTGCTGGAACTGAGTTGGGCCAGTCAAATCACATTTATCGCCTTTAACATCAGCGATCATGTTCATTGGCTCGAGCGGCTGGTGAGCCATCATGGCTGTGGTGTAGTTAGCCTTAACGACTTTAGCTGCACCAGCAATAGCACCGGCTGCATCACCGACATCAGGACGAATCTTGATCGCTTTGATGTCTTTCTCAGCGCCTTTGATGGCGGCCCACATACTTGCTGAAGACATGCCACCTACTGCGCCGTCTTCAAATTTAACTTTCAGACCTTTTTTACGCGCGTTATAAGCGTGCCAGTAAGTGTCAGCCACTACTGCAACGCCGTCAGCGATCTGAACCACATCGATCACGCCTGGCATAGCCTTGGCTTTCTCAGCATCAAAGCTAACTGGCTTACCGCCGATAACTGGAGTCTGCTCGATCGAGGCGTACACCATGCCAGGAACTCGTGCATCGATACCGAATTCGGCTGAGCCATTGACCTTAGCTGGTGTGTCCAGACGATTAGCTGGTTTACCAACCACGCGGAACTGTGAAGGATCTTTCAGCTTGACGTCTTTAGGTACTGGCAGTGCTGCAGCTGCAGAAGCGAGTTCACCGTAGGTTGCGCTCTTGCCACCACCGGAAACAACACCATTGTTCGCTGTCAGCGAGGAAGCATCAACGCCCCACTTGCTAGCAGCAGCTTCGATCAGCATGGTGCGCACTTGTGCACCACCTACGCGCAGCTTTTCCCATGCATCACGAATCGAGGTGGAACCACCTGTGATTTGTGCGCCAAGCAAGCCGTTAACGTAAGCAGGATTCGCTGGAGCGGTAGCTACTTTAACGTTGTTGATATCAACATTCAGTTCCTCTGCAATCAGCATAGGCAGCGCTGTATGCACACCTTGACCCATCTCTGACATGTGCGAGAGAAGAGTAATGGAGTTGTCATCTGCAATGTGTACCCACACGTTTGGAGTATGCAGGGAACCCGCAGCTTTAGCTTCGTTGCCACCCATACCTGGCACATACATGCCGAGTACAGCGACGCCAGAAGCAACTGCAGACGTTTTAAGAAATTCGCGACGATTTGTTGTCATTTGTTTGTCTCCTCTACCTTAAGCGCGACGCAATTCTGCAGCGGCATCTTTGATCGCAGCGCGAATGCGGTTATAGGTGCCGCAACGGCACAGATTTCCACTCATCGCGTTGTCGATGTCTGCATCGCTCGGATTTTTGTTTTTCGAGAGCAGCGCAGCTGCACTCATCAACTGACCCGACTGGCAGTAACCACACTGTGGTACCTGATGCTTGATCCATGCTTTTTGCAATGGATGTGAGTTATCAGCGGAAAGCGACTCAACTGTTGAGACTTTCTTGCCTGCGACTGCCGAAACCGGAGTTTGGCATGCGCGAATAGGTGTGCCATTCAGATGAACTGTGCAAGCACCGCAAAGCGCTGCGCCACATCCAAATTTAGTACCTGTCAGACCCACTTCATCACGAATTACCCACAACAGCGGGGTATCCGCTTCGGACTGGACGGATACCGTCGAGCCGTTCAGATTAAAACTGATTGCCATGTTTTACTCTCCTCTTTCTCATGGTTTCACTGCAACTTAAGCCAATGATTTCTCATTAGATTTTTTTTGAAGCGGGCTAAGCTCAAATTCATTCTGCCCATCGTCACCTT
Source organism: Oxalobacteraceae bacterium (assembly GCA_947454305.1). Lineage (GTDB taxonomy): Bacteria > Pseudomonadota > Gammaproteobacteria > Burkholderiales > Burkholderiaceae_D > Pernthalerella. The sequence continues at coordinate 18,589 of CANGJE010000043.1, read as the reverse complement.
TCTGCATGTCCTTCTTGGGGAAATTGCAGTGGGCGTCTTGCTTCCGCGTAGCCTTTGCTCGCCCCAAAAGTGTTGCCTTTTTGGACGAATTTTTTACGCATGTGTCTATATAGCACCGTTATTTAGCAAAATCAATAAAACCCACCTAGCACTTTATTGATACATCACCAACATTGTTGACTTTGCAAAATTTTTCAATCCTAAATCATTCGCATCAAGTAACTCGCAAGAAAAGAGCAGTGATGTAAGTTGATATTTTCTTGGCAATTTTTAGGGTGGGTGGTTTAGCAATAGATCGTTATTATCTTAATGACTCGCGAACGCAACTTCTTTTCGAAGTGAAATAAATCAATGACTTGGGGCGTCAGCTAGTACAAGCAAGGAATTTATGTGCGCGCTCCTCATCGATTCTGCGACTTACATTGGCCTTACGGGTTTTTTAATCCTGCGTATGAAGATATAAACAGAGTCGCTTTGCTGCGCTGCAGCTTATTAAAAAACTTATGTGACGAAAGTTTCATCCGTACGGCTGTCACCTTCGGTATCGACCCAGGTAATTTCCACTTTGTCGCCAACCTTACCGCCTTTGAACTTGAATGAAAAATAGGGATCCCGTGCCACCGATCCACCAAAGTGAACATGCAACACAGGCCGGCCATTACACTTACCGCGCAAGGTTTGTATGAAATGCGGAAGTATCAATTGACCCTCCGTGCTCCACGACAAACGACTCAACATACGATGCTTCATCAGCACTTTGACTTCGACAACGCCGTTGCTATGCACAGCGCGTACACGCATAGGCTCACCCAAGGCAGCCTCCTATCATGACGGTGATGTCGCGAATGGCGAAGTACCATTTTCCTTCTGAGCGCGCGACAGCCACTATTCCTGATGTCTCAGCCACCTTAATGCGAACTGAATACGAGGGCTCGTTATCCGGCAAGACATGAAAGCCAACACACACGGGATTGGGATTTAAATCCGCCAGCAGCGCAATGAAATCTGTTTTAGGAATTTTGCTCGTGAGTGTGACAGGTACATTCGTACCGTTTTCCGCGAGCTCAGGCGCATCAATGATGAGCTGATCTTTAGGCGCTGCACTTAATCCCGGAGCGCGACCACGCTCTGTCACGGTTCTTGGTGTGTTGGGGGTTGTGGTATCGCCATTCATGGCGATCACAAAAGCCTCGAGACTTTTAGCGGAGTAAACCGCGCCGTTCCAGTCCGAACCCCAAGCGACCTCCGCGACCTCAGTTACTTCAGCAAACACCTCGGAGGGTTTTAGCAACCCAGCACTAAAAGCGATCGCTAAGCCCGAGGCAATGCGCATAGCGTCGCGTCGACTCTGATCCAATTCATATCTCCATCAATGATTTTTATGCATTGTGCCACTGATAGGGCACCTTCTGCAGAGCGCAGCGCGCGCGAGACGTTATCGCTTTGTGCTTGTATCTACGCCTCTAATCAAACCGTAGTTACGATTTTGCTCGGCGAGATTACCGTTAAGGCCGTTGACTGAGGGAGGTAACACAACTAACGATTGCTCATTCACGTAACAATCGTTCATGCACGCCAGGCTGGTGACATCGCCCTTACCCTTCACATCTAGCATGCCATGGGCAGTACTCATGCCGTCACGGTTAGGCATTTTTAACTGAGCCTGCGCGATATTTTTTTCAGTGAGCGTGAAATCCGCCGGAAGAATATCCGCCAGATGTAAAAGATACGCTGTCGTCGCATACACTTCATTGACAGATAAACTCTTCGGCGCATCGAATGGCATCGCGCGACGTATGTAATCCCACAACGTCGATACCGTCGCCAACTTCATGATAGTTGTTTTAGAATTTTCTGTGACCGCCGTCAAACCAGCAGCACGACCACGCTCGATATCAGCACTTGTCGTACCACCAATCAAGGGTGGAAAAACAGCCGGTGATTCAGCGAACGCACCATGACATGATGCACACTTTTTTTCCCACACCTTCATTCCCTGGATAACGCTACCTGACCCCACCGGCAGACCACGAAAATCAGGTCGCACATCGCTATCCCATGCCGCAATTTCAGCGACCGTCGCAGCACGACCAATCGAAGGAAAAGTTTGTGCATGCGCCTGTACGCAACACAACCAAAGTAGAAAAATTACGCGATCAAGAAATTTGAACATTGACCACTCCACCCGCTGCCTCGACACGCCAGGATTGAATAGCGTTGTTGTGATACACCGAGCGCGTACCACGCACCGAACGCAATTCAGCGAGTTTAGGCTGAACATAACCTGTCTCGTCGATCGCACGTGACTGCAAAATGGCAGGCTTGCCATTCCATACCCAATCGAAATTAAAACGCGTCAGGCATTTGGAAAGCACGGGTGATTCTAATCGGGCTGTTTTCCAATTCTTACCACCATCGACTGAGACATCAACGCGATCAATTTTTCCACGACCCGACCAAGCAAGTCCTGTGATGTTGTAGAAGCCTTTTTCCAGTAAACGCTGCCCACCAGACGGTGTGGTGATAACTGATTTACATTCTTGGATGAGCGAATACTGACGCGACAAACCATCCGGCATCGCATCGGTATATTGGGTTGATTCTTCACGCGTGGCATACGGCGCATCACCTACTTCAATGCGGCGCAACCATTTCACCCAACTCACACCTTGGGCACCAGGCACCACCAGCCGCAGGGGATAACCATTCTCTGGTCTGAGCATTTCACCGTTCATGCCCCAAGCAACGATGACATCATCCAGTGCGCGCTCAATCGGAATCGTGCGCGTCAGACTCGCGCCGTCAGCACCCTCGGCCAAAATAAATTTGGCATTGCGCTTATCAATGCCACAGTCTTCTAATAGCAACGATAACGGCACACCAGTAAATTCGCAGCACGACAACATGCCATGGGTGTACTGCACGGAAGGTAACGCGGGTGACGCCCAGTCCATGGCGGTATTCGCGCCGCATTCAATAAAATGCATGCGCGATACAGACGGCAAACGCATCAAATCGCCCAAGGTATAAACCTTAGGCTTGGCTACCAAGCCATTAATCATCAGTCGATGTGATGCAGGATCAATGTCGTGCCATCCCGCATGATGCCGCTCGAAATGCAAACCGCTGGGAGTAATGATTCCGAAAAGCCCTTGTAACGGTGTAAAGGCTACGCCACTCTCACGTTTTCGCGTTAATCCGGGTGACTCACGTCGCTGTAAATTCGATTCATAGTTAGACGGTAAACCATACGGCAGATGGGCCACCGGGTTCCCCAACGACGTACTATGTTTAGGCAACGTTAAGATCGCTGGATCACCTTCTCCACCAGGATGATCGGCAGCAGCGACTGCATGACCTGACACCAATGCTGCACTCGCCGCTGCAAAACTCTTGCGTATAAAATCACGACGATCAGCATTTAGACCGTGCTTGCTAATGTCATCAATCAGCCCATCGGAAATAAAATTTTCCGGTGCGTGAAGAAGGCGACCAACCAAGTTTCTAACAGCCATAACAATGCTCGTCCCTGACTATTTGGAGCACACTAATCGCATCAGTGTCTGCTCAACGCTACCCTGCGTTGGTGTCGTCCAAGGACCTGGTTTGTAGGCAGCATGAACCATATTGCTAGCACCCATGCTGTCTTGATGCCACAAATGGAACATATCGCGTCGCATACCTTTTTCGCAATCGTATTCATCTTGCCCTTTGATCGAGCGATAAGGCGAGCCACTAAAGTCCTGATTTGCTTTGAAATCAACCAAGTGCCACAGCACAATGGTTCCGCGTCCGGAATCCAGACGCGTCTCAGAATCAACATACAAACTCAACTCTTTGGAGGAATGCTCAATACGAGACCAATCGGCATGAACCAAACCGGTGACACTGCAAAGCGCAAATAATAAATAGAATTTTTTCTTCATGAAGCACCACTCCAGATAAATCTTTGTTGGACATATCAGTAGCTACTAAGCTGCCAATAAACGATCAAACTCAACGTGCAATTAAAAATGTAATTAGCTTACTCAGAATTTTCAGAAGCTTTGCGGTGGCGCGCAGGCTAAAATCGCTTTAATTCGCTATTTGACCCGAGTATATCAGCGCAAGAATTACGGTTACAATCAGACCATCCGATGATCGTAACCGCGCCATGTTAGCTAGAGCGATTATCCGTCACATCCCACCCTCCCGCTGGAGCCGTAAATGAAACACTACCCACTGACCAAACTAGCATTGGTCTTGGCCCTGATGACCACTGGCGCCTCACACGCCGTCGAACAACAAGTCCTTTACACGCAAAGTCTGGCCGCCACGTGCGCCAATTGTCACGGCACAGCTGGCAAAGGTATCCCGAGTGGTTCCATCCCTAAATTAGCAGGTCTGAAGAACGACTATTTAGTTGAGCAAATGCAGGCCTTCAAATCAGGCACTAGACCAGCCACTATCATGCATCAGCTTGCTAAGGGCTATTCGGAAGAACAAATTCGACTGCTGGCCAGCTACTTCGCCAGCCAGCAACCCTGAGGTCATGATGATGAATCGTAGAAGCTTTATGCAAGCCGGTGTCAGTCTGGCATTACTGGGTGGCAGCGTGTCGGCGTTCGCTATGCGCGGAGCGAAAGTCGTTGTCATCGGTGGTGGTTACGGTGGCGCTACTGCCGCTAAATACATACGCTGGTTATCGATGAATCAGCTGGATGTGACTCTGGTTGAACCTAACAAAGAATTTATCTCCTGCCCACTTTCAAATTTAGTGGTCGGAGGTAGCCGTAAGCTATCAGAGATCAGTCGCCCCTACGCTACGTTAGAAAAAAATCATGGCGTACGCATCATTCACGAAATGGCGACTCAGATTGATACGACCGGGCGTAGCATTACACTCTCTAACGGCTCTCAAATTAGTTATGACAAGTTAGTGCTCTCCCCCGGTATCGAGTTGAACATGGGCAGCATTGAAGGTTTGCCTGAAGCGCATGCCAGCGGCCAAATACTGCAAGCATGGAAAGCTGGAGCTGAAACACTGGCATTACGCAAACAACTTGAATCCATGCCGGATGGTGGTGTGTATGCGATTACGATTCCCGAAGCACCCTTTCGCTGCCCGCCTGGACCGTATGAGCGTGCATGCCAAGTAGCGTGGTATTTCAAGAATTTCAAACCTAAAAGTAAGGTGTTGGTGCTGGATGCGAATCAAGATGTCGTCTCTAAGCCCGCTCTCTTCAAAAAAGCCTGGGAAGATAACTACAAAGGCATCGTTGAATATCGCAATCAACATAAAGCGATTGCCGTTTCAGCCAAAGAAGGACTAATTAAATTTGATGTACAAGGCGACGTTAAAGCTGATGTCATCAACGCACTACCCGCCATGCGCGCCGGAAAAATCGCGCAACAGACTGGCTTGGCAAACCTAGCCAACAATCGCTGGTGTGGTGTGAACTATCAAAGTTTTGAATCGAGTATTGCGAAAGATGTATTCGTCATTGGCGATGCGATTCAAGTTGCTCAGTTGATGCCTAAGAGTGGCCACATGGCGAATAACCACGCCAAAGTCGCTGCTGCTGCAGTGGTGGCGCAACTCAACGGGTTGGAGATTAATCCGTCACCCGTGTTGACGAACACCTGCTACAGCTTTATCGACGATAAAAATGTGGTGCATGTCGCCAGCGTTCATGAATACATCGCGAATGAACGTACGTACAAAGTCGTGCAAGGTTCAGGAGGTGTATCCACAGCACCGACTGAGCTTGAAGGCAGCTATGCCAATACCTGGGCACGCACTATTTGGTCGGATATGCTGGAGTAACCGGGCTTAATCATGAAACGTTTTTTTTCGCTCTGTTTATTTTTTTCTCTTTTGGCGAGCGATGTTTACTCCCTAGCTGCCGATAAGTCGATTGATCGACCCATGGCAATCGACAATGGTGGCACGATGACGTTTATTCACGCTGTTCGCAGCGGTAAACTCAGCTCTGAACAAAAAGCGGCGCTTGAAACTCGCCTCCAAACAGAGTGTGCAAACCCCACTAATCCCATCACGCTGGGCATGATTGAAACGCGTGGGCCTGGCAAATGCATGGCATTCGTTCGTAATCAATGCAACTGCACTGATTGCGCTATGCCGACCTACTGCTTGCCCGAAAATGAGCGTCATTAATTGTTAGACCACGATGAAGCCACGCATTGATTGGTACTTTGATTTCATTTCACCATTCGCTTATCTGCAATGGCACAAGTTACGGCGTGAGGCTTCGCACGTCACAGTCACGCCTTATCCACTGCTATTTGCGGGATTGCTAAGCCATTGGGATAACAAAGGGCCCGTAGAAATTCCACCCAAACGCGGCTGGACCTACGCCCATTGCCTGTGGATCGCTAAGCGCGAAGGTATTTCATTGCGTTTACCCTCGGCGCATCCGTTTAATCCGCTGCCTTTATTACGATTATCGATCGCCGCCGGAGCAACGCCGGAGGTGGTTGATCGTCTGTTTAATTTCGTTTGGCAGGATGGTCATTTACCCACCGATCTCGCCCCGTGGCAAGCGCTACTGAGTGAATTTTCAATCGATGATTCAGCGCTCAACACGCAAGAAGTTAAAACCGCGTTGCGCCGCAATGGTGAGCAAGCGATCGCTCAAGGTGTTTTTGGAGTGCCCACTGCGACAGTCAATGGCAATGCGTTTTGGGGCGTCGATGCCACGGACATGATGCTGGCGTATCTGGAGAACGACGCATTTTTTTCTTCTGATGACTATCAAAACGCGTTTACTTTACCCGAAGGCATAACCCGTAAATAAGGGTTTTGTTCCATGATCGCAATTCTATTAATGGTATTTGCCTCTTCATGAGGCATCAGTGCCTATTCGTGAACTGATTTTGCACAAATCATTTTAGGCGATAAAAATCAATCACTTGGCTCGATTGATGTGGATTAATCCACAGAGATACCCACCGAAACTGTGGATAAGATTGGCGAATGAATTTTAGGATCAGTACTTTTTTGAAAAAAGTGCACGCAGAAAAAAAGAAAATAAAAATCGAAGATACAAAGAACCAAAAAACTTCAAGCAGCCACACTTTCCATACACGAGGCTGCAATATCTAACGATTGCAGACGCAGTTCAGGCTCGTAAATATCGCACGTCAGCATAATTTCATCCGCTTGCGTTACATGCTGCAATTGCATCAAGCCTTCGCGCACTGTGTCAGGGCTGCCAATCACCGCAGCACCCAAAAATCCTGCAATACCTCGCTGTTCATCCTCGGACAAGGATTCCATGAAACCCTGCTGAGGTGGCTGCAGCGGACGTCGATGGCCAGTAAGTATTCCCAAAATACGTTGAAACACGCTGCTAGCAAGATAATGTGCCCGTTCATCCGTTGCCGCAGCAACCAAAGGCACACCAATCATCACGTAAGGACTTTGCAAAGCCTCTGAAGGCTTGAACTGACTACGATACAAACTGATCGCCTGCATCAAAAAACGTGGCGCAAAGTGCGAAGCAAACGCAAACGGCAAACCACGTTCAGCCGCGAGTGCGGCGGAAAACAAACTCGATCCCAATAGCCATATAGGCACTTGCGTACCTGCGCCCGGTAAGGCGACGACACGCTGACCACGTATAGTCGGTGCCAATAAAGCCTGTAATTCAGCGACATCGCGCGGGAAATCGTCTTCTGTTTCGACACGATCGCGGCGCAAAGCACGCATCGTTATTGAATCTGTTCCGGGTGCACGTCCCAAACCCAAATCGATACGCCCGGGATACAGCTCAGCTAAAGTGCCGAACGCCTCCGCTACGGTCAGTGGTGCATGGTTGGGCAACATAATCCCACCGGAACCAACACGGATGCGTTTCGTACCGCTCGCAATATGACCCACCAAAACTGCCGTTGCCGAACTGGCCACGCCTTGAAGATTGTGATGTTCCGCGACCCAGTAGCGAGTAAAGCCAAGATTCTCCACGTGCTGCGCTGTGCGTTGTGCCTGCCAGAGTGCATCAGAGATGCTGGCGCCCTCACGTACAGGGACCAGATCCAGCATGGATAATTTGATAGGGTGATCGGTGTTCATGCGCTCGATTGTAATCCTAGTCGAGAAACATCGACGAATAGACAGTCTGTTGACTGGACTGGAAAAGAAAAAGGGATCGCGGCATGTAAGCTGCGATCCCTAAAAGACGGATTTACTTCACCACTACGAGGGTTACAACAAATTGACTTACTTAGCCTTGTCGGCGGGTGCCATCTCGGCCGGCTTGGCATCGGTTGATTTAGATTTTGCTGCAGCGTCTTTGCCGTGCGTGGCTTTAGCATGCGTGGTCTTGGTAGCATCATGCGCGGCCGCTTTAGTCGGCGCGGTGGCGGGCGCATCGCTTTTAGCTGTTTCGGCAAAAGCACCTGCAGATGCGAGGATCAGGCTGGATAACAAGACTAGCTTTTTCATAATAACTCCCTTGAATACATGAGTGGATAATTAGCGCGTCTCAGAAAAAACCCTTAATTCGTTGACGCGAATGCATCGTAAGACGCTCATTCCGACTCGCAGAGAAACGTTACATTTGGCTACCCTCGGTTACATTCAGAAATAGTTAGGCTGTGGCGTTCTGGCGTTTTGGATAAACTCAGGTCTAGGCGACTGTTTTAGTAAAAATCGGATAAAACTATGATTCATATACCTTTTCCCATGCGAGCACGCTGTGCTTATGCCCTCGTTCTTCTGCTTTGCGCAAAAACCGTGCAGGCTGACCCATGTGATGACTTAATAAAAATGGATGGCTTGTTTACCAAAGCGATAGCTGAATGCCAATTTACGTATTACGCCTGGCGGTTTCAGCAAGATTCACAGCAATGCATGGCGAAAAAAGGCAAACCAGCGTCTAAAGAATTATTTAGCCAAGGCCAATCGGCATTTACCAGCAAGGCTGCCTCATTGGGTAAGGAAGCACTTTGTCAAAAACTACAAGCGGATTTCCCGATGACGGTCAAACGATAGACTGTTATGTCACACGCATGCTGAAAATTACAACCCTTCGATTTCTACACGCTGACCAAGCAAGGGAACGCTGACATCCCAACCCAATTCGCGCGAAATACGCAAGCGCAGCGCATCGGCAGATTCTGGCTCACCGTGAGTCACAAAGACGTGCTTAGGCTTTTTCTTCAATGTTTTCATCCACGCTATTAATTGCCCAGCATCGGCATGCGCCGACATACTAGGTAGTGACACGACTTCAGCGTTAACAGCGATGTCTTCACCAAAAATTCGAACGGTCTTATCACCAGCCACCATCTTCGCACCGCGGGTTCCACCTGCCTGATAACCCGCAAACACCACACTGTTTCTATGATCAGAGGACATCATGCGTAAATGGTGCAATATGCGACCGCCGGTTGCCATACCACTCGCTGAAATAATGATCGCGGGATAATTTAGCTGATCTAACGCACGAGACTCATCAACGGTGCGGCAAATTTTTGAAACAGTCGACATACCTTTGCAATCTTCGTCAGACAAACGATGCTCTTTACGATGCTTGGTGTAGATATGCAGCGAATCAATCGCCATGGGGCTATCTAAAAATACGGGTAGGTCAGGTATACGTCCGGCTTTTTTTAGCAGATGAATTTCGTATAAAAGATTCTGCGCACGCCCGACAGCAAACGCTGGTACTAAAACCATCCCACCACGCGCTGCGGTTCGGGTAATTACATCAGCTAACACTCGACCATCGTCATTCGGATCATGCAATCGATCACCATAGGTCGATTCAACCATCAAATAATCAGCATATTCTATGGGTGCAGGTGGCTTCATCACCAAATCATCAGGGCGACCTATATCACCCGAGAACAGCACACTCCCTTGATCAGTAGTGAGCTCTGCTGAACTCGCGCCCAGTATGTGCCCCACCATTCGCAGCCTGAGCTTTAACGACCCCACAGAAATCTGATGATCTAACTCCAAAGGTTTGAAATAACGCAGAGCCTTGCGGGCATCGTCTTCGGTATACAAAGGTAAAGCAGGACTATGTTTACTCGTCTTATGACGGTTTGCAAAGCGCGCATCATCTTCCTGCAAATGTCCGCTATCCGGTAACAGCAAACCACACAGCTCAGCAGTCGCTGGCGTTGCATAGATTGCTCCGCGAAATCCATTGCGTATCAATAGAGGTAACGCGCCGCTGTGATCGAGGTGAGCATGAGTTAGGACAACAGCGTCAAGTCGGCTAACATCAAAAGGAAGTGGATCCCAATTTAGCAAACGTAAGTTTTTATAACCTTGGAACAAACCGCAATCGACCAATACGGTCGTGCCTTGATGTTCGACCAAATATTTTGAGCCAGTAACGCAGCCCGCTGCACCAAGAAAACTTAGTTTCATATGGACTGCTCCAAAATAATTTGATCAGATATGAAGATACGCCAGCGCACCCAAGCCCAAGCCAATCGCGGCTAGTCCATACATCATGTATTCCATCCAGCGCCTACGTGTTAACAAGGCGATTGCAGCCAAAGCAATCGATACCTGAATACTGGTCGTCGCTTGAGCCCAGCGGTGATGTTGATGCATCTGCTCTTCAGATTGCTCATCCCAATCAAGAGACTCTTTTTCTAATCCCTCAGCTTTAGCCTTGATCTCTTCCTTTTCTTTTTTATATCTTTCAACCGCCTCAAGGTATTTTTCTTTTTTATCCGGCTGAGTCATCAACTCAGCGGATAGCTCAGACATATTCTGTTTGCTGCTCTTGGCCTGATAAAAATTCCACTGATTAGCCGCTTCTGTTTTTTTGATTGCCGCATCGTTTTTAAAAAGTGCAGCATTGGCTTGTGTGGAACCACCCATATAAGAAAAAAGCGCCCCTACAGTGGCCAATATCGCTGTGGCTACCGCAAGGCTAGATGAACCACTACCATGCGATGCATGTTCCATTTCGTGTTCGTGCGCACCATGCACATGGAATTCGGATTCAGACATACTTTCTCCTATTGTCAAAGAATGGTTGTCACTGAGGCGTCACAATCCATTGGTTATCAAAGATAATTTTTAACATGATGCCGTACTTTGAACATCCTGTTACCTAGCGCCAATAAATTAACACTAGTAAATGACTGATCACAAGCCCTTAACTGCTAATTCTGCACTTCTTGGTCTCTCCAACGAGCTGGCAGCTCAGCGTTTGCTCGAGGAAGGCAGTAACGACTTGGGTCTTAGCCAGCGCCGCACATTACTGGCCGTGATGCGTGACGTGCTATTTGAACCCATGTTCTTACTGCTTTTGGCAGCCGGTGCGATCTACCTATTAACGGGAGATCGTAATGAGGCCATGGTGTTATTGGGCTTCGTGCTGGTGATTATGGGTATGACGGTTTTCCAAGAACGCCGAACCGACAACGCATTAGCTGCCTTGCGTGACCTATCTAGCCCACGTGCACTGGTCATTCGTAGCGGTGTCGAACAACGTATCGCTGGGCATGAAGTGGTGCGAGACGATGTGCTGATTTTGGCCGAAGGTGATCGCGTGCCTGCGGACGGTACACTTTTGCAAGCGCATGAATTGTCGCTAGATGAATCGATGCTTACGGGCGAATCCGAACCGGTAGCAAAAACCGCTGAACAATCGGTATTTGCAGGCACCTTGGTAGTGAGTGGTCAGGGAGTCGTCAGCGTTACGCTCACTGGCCGCCATACCCAGATGGGGAAAATAGGTCAATCGCTTGATGAGATTGAACCGCAAGCTTCGCCGCTACGCCATCAGATGAGTTCTCTAACGAAACGATTAGCCTTCATCGGCGTCATTCTTTCTCTGTCGCTGATGATGGTTTTCTGGTGGTTGCGCGGTGGATGGCTTGAGGCGATGCTAGCAGGCATAGGGCTGGCTATGGCGTTGTTACCGCAAGAATTTGCCGTAATTATGATTATTTTCTTTGCCTTCGCAGCCCGAAGATTAGGCAAACAACACGTACTCACACGACGGCTACACGCAATTGAGACACTGGGTGAAACCACGGTACTGTGCGTTGATAAGACAGGCACGCTGACCCAAAACCGCATGCAAGTTGAAGCGCTATGTATTTTAAGTGAGCAGATATTTACGAATAATTTACCGAATCACTCTTTAGCATCAGAGTTTCATGAATTGCTTGAATACGCTGTACTAGCCAGTGAAATCGCACCGCACGATCCCATGGAAAAAGCCTTTCATCGGCTCACAGGCCAACAACTACAGAATGATAATCGCCGAGATTTGACATGGATACTCACTCGCGAATACGAGTTATCGCCGCAGCTTCTGGCAATGACGCATTTATGGCGGCTAGACAATACGACGCATGATTTAGTGGCTGCCAAAGGCGCTCCTGAAGCTGTCGCTGCATTATGTCATCTCTCTTCTGAACAAGAAAAATTAGTACTGCAACAAGCTGAAGCACTCGCCACACGCGGCCTTCGTGTATTGGCTGTAGCAAAGGCTTTACATCCCACCGATCAGCCTTGGCCTATTACACAGCATGACTTTGATTTTGAATGGCTGGGCTTGATAGCACTGGCCGATCCTCTGCGCCCAGAAGTAGCTGCTGCTGTTGATCAATGCCATCGCGCTGGTATACGAGTGATTATGATTACGGGTGATCATCCGCGCACAGCGATCGCAATTGCACGTCAAGCGGGTCTCGAGCCGACGGGAGTATTAACCGGTGACGAGATCGCGGGTATGGATCAAACAACGCTCAATTCGCGCATTCAACTCATGAATGTATTCGCGCGGGTTAAACCCCACCAAAAACTCGCCTTAGTCGAAAGTTTAAAAGCACAAGGTGAAATCGTTGCCATGACCGGTGATGGCGTCAACGACGCCCCCGCACTTAAGGCAGCTCACATCGGTATAGCGATGGGAGAACGCGGTACGGATGTAGCTCGTGAAGCGGCATCGCTCGTATTATTACAAGACGATTTTAATTCTATCGTTCATGCCATACGCGAAGGTCGCCGTACGTTCACCAACATGCGACAAGCGATGATATACACGCTGGCAGTACATGTACCTATCGCTGGCTTAGCGCTATTGCCAGTGTTAGCGGGATTACCGCTTTTCTTAGCTCCACTACATATTGCTTTTCTTGAGTTAGTGATTGACCCAGCATGCTCAGTGGTGTTTGAAGCTGAAGAAGCACGCGCCGATATCATGGATCATCCACCGCGTAGCATCACCGAAACGCTGCTCAGCACACCGCAAGTCATGCGCAGTCTTATTTACGGTGTGTTCACGACTGCCGGTGTCTTTGCTTACTACACATGGATGCTGAATTTCGCAACACACAGTTCTGCCAACGCGTGTGCTTTTGTGATGTTGGTTACTGCTAATGCTGTTTTAATTCTCGCCACACGATCGGCTGATCTCAACTGGAAAGATTTATGGTCGCACTTCACCCCGATTTCAGTCTGGGTTTTGGCTGTGACTTTCGTGGCACTACTTGCGATTACTACGTATATCCCACTTGCCGAGGCATTTAGGTTTACCCCTGTGTCAACGCTGGAATGGATAAGAAGCTTACTGTATGGTCTATTGATGCTGCCGATTTTTATCGGACTGAAATGGCTGATGCAAATAAAATTAAATGATCCAAAAATATCAATGCGGACCAACGGCGACTAATCGCCCTACACGATCAAATGGCGGCAAGATATTTTTTGATACCAGTTGCATGATGTCCGCCGCTGGTAGTGCGCGCGAAATAATAAAACCTTGTACTTCGTCACAGCCGATAGTTTGTAACAGGCGCAGTTGCTCTAATGTCTCTACACCTTCAGCTACGACACACATTTTTAATGCGGCAGCCATTGAAACTATGGCTCTATACATTAACTCACCTTCCGAACCTCGCGATAAGGCTTGAGTAAATGCCTGATCTACTTTTAGCGTATCTACATCCATTCTGTGTAATTGTGCCAATGACGAATATCCGGTACCAAAATCATCGATCATTAAACGCACGCCTAATTTTTGAATCGATTCAAGCTCTTGTAAAACTATCGGTGTATTGTCCACCATCGTTGATTCGGTGATTTCAATTTCCAGTAACCGCGACTCAATGTTGAATGTCTGGAGTACTTCCGCTATACAGGCTGCCGTTCGACCAAACTGCAACTGTCGTGGTGACACGTTGACAGATACAGGAACAACTCGTACACCCTGCTCTCTCCAAAGTGAAATTTGCTCGCCCACTTTACGCAGAACACTCTCGCCTAATTGAACAATCAATCCAGTTTCTTCCGCCAGACTAATAAATTCAGCAGGCATGACTAAACCTCGTTCAGGATGCTGCCAACGCACTAAGGCTTCAAGGCTACACAATTGACCCGTTTTTGTATTGACCCTCGGTTGATAGTGAACGATAAACTCATCGTTCTCAATCGCGTTGCGCAAGGCAAGCTCTTTATTCATCCGAAGAATTAATGCATCTGATAATTTGGGCTCATAAAAAAAGTATCGATCCTTACCCGCAGACTTAGCCACATACATCGCGACATCAGCGTGTTTAATCAGCGTGTCTGCATCTTCACCATGATCGGGATAGACGCTAATACCCACCGACGCCGATACACGATGACCCGCACCATTCGTGGGCTTTAATTGCTGATTCAAGGCCTCAAGAATGCTATCTGCGACGCGCGCAATGTCACCAGGATCTTCCATCTGCTCGAGCACTACTGTAAATTCATCACCACCTAATCTAACTACATGATCACTTGAACGAACGGCGCCTTTAATCAAGCTCGCGGCCTGCACCAATAATTCATCTCCCGCTTCATGTCCCAGCGTATCGTTCACTGCCTTGAAATTATCCAGATCAATAAAAAATAAAGCCAAGCGCCCACGCCCGCGCGCTGCGCGTCGTATCGCCGCCGGTAAAAAATTCATTAGCCAACGTCGATTGGGGAGTTTGGTTAAGGAATCGTTATTCGCTAAATCGGCCAGCGCTTGCTCATGGGCTTTGACTTCAGATATGTCACGTAAGGTCAGCGCAATACCTGCACCAGAATGAACTGCACGGCGGTATAGCCACGTTGCCTTTAGCCAGCCGCCGGCAGGCACACGAAATTCATCTTCATACACGCCATGCGCTAAGGCTCGCTGACAAATCATTAAAAAATCAGCGTGTAATTGCGGCGCCATGCTTTTACTTGCGCGAAATCCCACAAGATGTCCACGCAACATACCCAGTAATGCCGCTGCACGCTCGTTACAATCTTCAATTTGAAAATCAACTAAATTTCCTTGAGCATCGTGCACAGGTAATAGCATGTAGAAGCCTTCGTTGGCTGCATCGGTTGCCATGCGATAGGTCTTGCGAACATTTTCTTCGGCGCGTCGGCGTACTGCTAACTTGGAGGAAAATACCAAGCCCACTAAAGTCAGCAGAATTAATAGCGAGCTCGCAATAATCAACGTCATGCGATAACTTCGAGCAAGCGCTTGAAAAGTGACAAGCGAATCTTCTTCCGTTAGTCCCGCCAGCGCGACGAGTGGATAATCGTCAAGCATACGCCAGGCCACATAACGTGGTCTTGCATCGTCAAAATGCTCACCCGACTCTTGAATCGATCCGCGCATCTGTTGAAAGCCAGGATCTAGTTTATAAACCAGACCTCGCTCACGAATTTCACCCCCCATACGAGTGGCCAGCACTGGCCCACCCACCAGACGCGCGCTGACAAAATCGTGACTTCCGGGCAAAGCTTCATTTTGAAATGAAGTGAGAAATTCTGGGGAGACTGCAATGACGATAACGCCAGCAAAACTTCCATCAGCGCGATTAATACGACGTGAAAATTGCACCATGCTATGTCCGCTCTGCAGACTGCGTTCGACGGAACTAATTAACATACCAAGACAACAATCATCTCTATGTGAGGTAAAAAATGATTCCCCAGATACCGTTACAATTTCTTTTAACCTAAATGAAGTTTTTACTAGATGGCCTTTTTGATCCGTAATAAATAGTGCAAATCCAAAGCGACTTGGGAAGATGCCTCGTTCTTGGTCTTGCTCGAGATTGACTGTCTTAGCAGAGTCTTGCCACTCATTGGCGACGCTAAGCGTCATATGATTCATTTGATCTACCACATGCTGTAATTGCCCTGCATACGAATTGGCAAGCGACACAGATTGCCGCATAGCGAGACCGCGCGCCTCTTGTTCAGCCAAATAAATCTTGCGCTCGGTCATCCACCACAAGCCACCAATAACTAAGGTCACCAAGAATAGCCAAACAAAAAAACGCGGCCGAAGACTGGTTAATCCAAGTCGAGACCATAGAAATAAACTAGGCTTAACTAACAATACAGACTCCAGGTAACCAGGGCATAAGAAAGGTCTGAAATTCCCGGACAGCTTTTCAGACCAGACCATAAGAATTTTTCAGACGCCCAAATTAAACGCCAACTAGTGCGAACCACTGTCGCGCGAAAGGTTCCTTTATTAGTCCAATGAATACTTTATTGAGATGAATCAGATAAGCGTCGATAGGGCTTTGCTAGCTATTGACCTGCTAGCCAGAAAATCTAAGGGGGGGTGTACCGACTAGCTTACCGATGGAGTAGTTCAACTTTAATAGAGGCGGCTGGCAGACTCTGAGCCTGAGGAAGTCTCTAAGGCCGTTTTTTTAAACCACTTTAAAATTCCCTCCAGCGGTCGATATATCCTGGGAATTAGTATTCATCCCTTAGGGATGGAGCATCCAATCACCTTTTATTAGCTGTCCCATGAAAAAAATACGCCTCCTTCTCGTTTTCAGCATAGCCCTGCTCGCTAGCGCTTGCGAAACCACGTATTACCTCAACGGTGATAAGTATGTGGGCGAGCTCAAGAGCCTGAACCGTCAAGGCAAAGGGAGCTATTACTATTCCAATGGCGATGTGTTCGAGGGTGAATTTGTTAACAACCAAATGCACGGACCAGGCACCCTAACTTTTGCCAATGGCAAAAAGTTGATTACCGAATTTCGTAACAACAAACCAGCTAGTACCGGTGTATTGATCTATCCGAATGGGGATCAATTCGAGGGAGACATTAACAAAGGTATAGCCAACGGTCGTGGGGTCTACACCTTTGCCGACTCCAGCCGCTATGTGGGCCCGGTAAAAAACGACCAGATCAACGGTCACGGCACGATTACTTATTCCAACGGTGACCGCTACGTAGGGGACCTATGGAACGGAAAGCCTCACGGTTTAGGCCGCAAAAAATTCGCCGAAGACCGTGTGCCTCTGGAAGGTCGCTGGGACGCTGGCGGTTTTGTGAGACCTGAGCGGATTCGCTAAAAATTATCTAAAAAGCATTCATTGACGCCTCTCCAGCAGAGGTCAAAAAAGTCGCTTCAAGCCTTGCCTTACATCTCATCAATACTGTACATTTATACAGTTATCAATCGCCACACAGGCCGATCGAGGTGAGTCATGCTGCCCAAACCAATTTGTAGTCGAAATGAATACGAAATGGCACTTCGCGAGATGGAAGTCTATTTTGAACGTGAGCCTGAGCCGGGCAGCCCTCAGGCCGCGCGCTTCGATGAATTATTACGTAGGGTCGAAAATTTCGAGGCTGCGCACTACATCATTGAATGCCCTGGCTGCGGCGAGATACGACTAGAGCTGCACGAAAACCAAGCGCCAACCGGCGACAATCTCAACAGCGTTACTGAGCAAGTTTTGGCAGAGTTTTGTCAGGGTTGCGCATCTCATCTGAATGATCAATCCTGGCAAGTCAGCGATAGCAGTGTCTCTACCTGGGTCGCTGGATCCACTGGAACAAAACACAATTCGCAAATTCGTAACAAACGTTAGGCAACGTGTAAAGAATTTGGCGCACCTGCCGATTCAATGACTATATAAAACCTGATACCTACTCGTAGGTTCGCGCCATCATGAACGTCATTGCCTCTGAAGATATTGATCTGCTACTCGCCTTTAACAAAGGGCCGAGTGACGCGACGCTTCGCATGGGCGAAAAGCAAAGACACAAGATGATCAGTATGGGATACATTCGCCATACCCGATCTGGATATGTGATTACCCATCTCGGCCAAAAAATGGCTAAGTCTCTGCAGCTAGCCGTAGGTTAGATCAAGCAGGCTTTATTGACGATTTACCCAAGAATTTTTAGACGGATGACGCAACCGGCAATTCTGCTTTGCGGCCCCACTCATCCCACGAACCGTCATACACCTTCCAATCATCCTTGCCCAATAAGTGCAAACCAAGGGCGAGAATACATGCGGTTAAACCTGACCCGCAGGTGAGCGTCGCTGGCTTAGTAAAATCAAAGCCCGCCTTAGTTAAACGATCACGCATCTCATTTAACGGCAACAACTCACGCGTGTTGGTGTTCAAAAGGTCTGCCCAATACAAATTCAAACTATTTGGAATATGTCCTGGTCGCGCACCCGGATAACGATCAACCTCGGTTCCAGCAAAGCGTCCCGCTGTGCGTGCATCGAGTAATTGCTCATCACCACTGCCTGAAATGGTCTGCACATGCTGCCACAACGCGAGTAAATCACGCTCGTGATCTACATGGAATTGCGATGG
>CANGJE010000042.1 GCA_947454305.1 Oxalobacteraceae bacterium | reverse complement strand
TGTTGTTGATGTTCGGGTTAACGCCCGCACCTTCGGCCCACTTGGTCAGTCCGGTCAGACCTTCCTCTTTGAAATCATCGCGAATAAAGTGAGTCTGATCATCAAAAATGAACTGACCTTTGTACTTAGCTTTACGATCGCCGGCTGCGTCCAAGTTTTTGGCTTCTGCCTCATCAACTTCAAAGACATTACCGTAGACTTGATTCATGGCGACAAACGCTGTGGCCATACCTGCTGAGGTTGCCAGGAACTGACGACGTGTCATGTTGTGGCGCTTAGCTTCTTTATCCGCCATTTCCTTGATCAGGAATTCAACCTTACGTTGATTTTCTGTCTGGGGCAGCGGATTGTATTCTCCGTTCGACACCATTTGGGTCGGGATCGGCGAGCGGAATGCGGACTCGTCTGCAGGCATACATTCTGCAAACTCCCTATCCGTCATCGAAACACCAAATGGCCTTTGCTTATCTGTCATTTTTGTCTCCTATATTTTTGAACGACCCAGTCCATTTGAACTGGACGACTTTTTTGCCGGGGTTGTACTGCTGCTGCCTGACGGCAGTCCGCCCTTAAAGGTCGAACCGCAATCTGTGTTGCAATTGACGTGCCAACAACGCTACTCCTACAACAACATCCGGATTCATCGTGCAAGCACTTGAATCAGAATACTTTTTCACATTTCGATGTTGCGGCGCACAGAAAAAATTCTGTTTGCTACATGTTCAGGATGGACATCTGTCACATCCAGCTCTGTTACAGGTGTCACACCCTAAGTGAGACTCTTGTAAAAGAAGAACAGCATTTACTGCGGGTGTTCTATGCCATAACGCTTCATGCGGCGGTACAGCGTCATACGGGAAATACCCATCGCATTCGCGGCAGCAGTCACATTCCAACGCGCAGCGCGCAGCTGCGCAAGTAATTCACTCGACTCAATACTATTCAATGACAAATCTTGAAAAGAGGTACCTAGTGTGTGAGTGTTGTTGGGCGGTGCACTAAGATATTCAGGTAAATCAATTAAGGTAATTTCATTATCGCGACAGACGGCTGAGGCAAACTCAATCACATTACGTAATTCACGCAAGTTACCTGGCCAGCTGTGAGCTAGCAATACGGCTCTGGACTCAGCATCTAAGGTTGGTGCAGGTTGATCAGACGATTTGCGACCATGCAGTGCGAGTACGCGATCAATAATCCACGATAAATCTTTGCGTTCACGAACCGGTGGTAACGTAAAGTGCGCACCACTTAATCGGTAATACAAATCATCTCGAAATACACCCTCTCGTACCAGCGACTCGAGTGCACAATGCGTCGCTGCGACGACTCGAATATTGACTTCAACTGCGCGCGTAGCACCCACTGGCAGCACTTCTTTTTCTGATAGCACACGCAGCAAACGTGCTTGCAGTGGCTTAGGCATGTCACCTATCTCATCCAAGAACAGCGTGCCGCCATCGGCTTCTTGAATTAACCCGCGCTTTCCTTTGGGCGAGGCACCAGAAAAACTTCCGGGTGCATAGCCAAATAATTCACTTTCGATCAACGTATCTGGTATGGCTGCGCAATTCACAGGCACAAAAGGGCCATGACGCCGTTCGCTACTTTGATGCAGCGCTTTGGCAAAATATTCTTTACCGCTACCGGTCTCACCTGTCACCAAAATGCTAATCGGTGAATTAATCAAACGTGCTGCACGCGAAATCTGGCGATCTAATTGCGGATCGCCGCCAGACAGTGCTGCTAATGGCTCTGGTGTTGGGGGCTCTATGCGTGCGCGCGCTGCTTCCAACAGTGAACGCGCTGGAGCCAGCGCGGATAAGAACACTAATTTCTGTGTCCCGCTCACCATCAGCGCCCGACGATCAACCGGCTGCACTGCCACAAAACGATGAAGATCATCGGTCGAAACGTTCAACAGTGAATCGATACGGCGACCAATTAACTCCTGTGGCACTTCACCGAAAATCAGCTGCGCGCGTCGATTATGACCAATGATCTTGCCAGAGGCATCAATGGCGATCAGATATTCGGGACTCACCTCTAAAAACTCAGGTGCGGTGGATAACCTGAGTATCCACTCATGACGAAAACGATGAAGGAAATAAGCATTCTCAATTTGGAGAGAATACATACGCACCAGCTGTAATGCTAAATGCTGACTTTCTTTTTTGCCCGGTGATGTGAGCGCTGAAATATCCAGCACAGCCTTCATATGACCCATAGCATCGTAGATGGGTGCTGCCGTGCAAGTAAGTGGAATATGGGTAGCATCGAAATGGTCGCCCTGATGCACCGTCAATGCTTGACCGGTACTGATACAGGTACCCACGCCACAGGTACCGGCATTAATTTCGCTCCAATCGGAGCCTAGATAGAGTCCCGCTTTTTTAAGGCTTGGATCGAGCTGTAAGTCACCAATGAAATCGACTGTTACGCCACGCGCATCCGTAAGTAAAACCACATAACCCAAACCAGCGACTTGGTGATAGAGAGTTTCGAGGCCATGACGAGCGATATGGAGAAATTCTTCGATCTGATCTTGATGTTCCCGCACCTGTTGATGCGGCAGGATAATGGCCTCCTGCATGCGGGTAGGGTCGAGCTTATGTTCGTGCACGCAACGCATCCATGAATCACGAATGATTTCATCATGCAGCAAGGCGGATGGCGTCTGCTTAGCCTGCTCAGCCACTTGCATCACTGTCTCAATGTGGTGCCTTTGCTCCGCGTGCATCTCTTCCCCCATGAACATTTTTGTTATGGCAGTCTGTCTTATGCAGACTTTTACTTTATAGATCTAATTTTTATAATGCCTTTTTTGACTTGTCATATTGGAAAACACAAACACTTTATTTCTCACTGATTATGGTCTAGTTTTCTTGAAGAATGAAACCATTAAAACGTTAATTTCACACTTTATGATCAACGACTTATACGTGCCGAGACAAGATGAAATATGTTGCGACGCGAAAAATAAGATACAGAATGAAGTACTTACTGCCTGATTAGTGCAGTTAATTCAGAATCTGCTGCTTCGTGCGATTGCAAAAAAAGGCTCAAGGATTTTTACAGCGATAGTGAAAACACATCAATAAAATAGAACGAACGTGCTAACTTTTATAAAACGTTTTAACTTGGATTTTTGCTAAGAGAATGAGGCGAACAGCTGATCGAGCGAGAAGAGAAACTGCTCACTACATAACAGAGAGAGGCTGCGCCCGAGCCTGAAACTAGCAGCTCGGGCGATCTCAAGAAGAGTTAATTTGTATCAGTACTATCGCTGGGATTAGTACGTGACGCAGCCTCAATAATGGCAACCTGCGCTTCAAACGCGCGCAAACGTTTATATACCGAGATCAGCTCAACGATTGTTCCCCAACTGCGAACTAAAAACTGGAAAGACATTTCAACTCGACCAAATGCGCGCACGATCTGCTGCATAGCGCCCAGGGTAATAGCACCTGCAACCACCGTTGGGCCCAGCGCAATGTATGGCACGAGCACACCAAACTGGAGGTACGAAAACTTAGCGATGTCAAAATACATGTAGTGGAAAAATAGTCGGAAGTAGTTATCACGAACCTGATTAAACAAATCCCTCACCACAGGTTCAGTACCACGATTAGGATCATCTTCCGCGTGCACTAATTCTTTACGATAGGCCGCTTCAACTCGCTGGTTGTTATATTCAAGACCCGGCAGCTTTATACCAATTAATGCTAGTGCTACGGTTCCCAGCAAGGCGAATAAAATCGCTACGTAAACAAGTGCATGCTCTACTTGCCCAAACACAGGCACTTCGCTGACTTTTTTCGATAGTGTCCACAATATGGGTAAAAATGCGATCAAGGTCATGATCGAATCAATCATGTTCGATCCCAAGGTTTCCATGATGGATGCGAAACGCTTGGTATCTTCCTGAACGCGCTGACTGGCACCTTCAATATGACGCAGGCTATCCCAATGCGCCATATAAAAATCATTCATAGACTCACGCCAGCGAAATACCCAGTGCTTGGTATAAAAACCCAGTAACACCGCGACGAGCACGTACACACCCGCAAGTTCGCCGAAACTGAGTAAAAAACCAAAGAACTCTTCGATGGATACCGCACCGGGCTGACTCAAGGCTTTTTGTACGACATCATAAAAACCACCGAACCAGTCGTTGATTTTTACGTCAATTTGAACTTGATACCACGTTCCACCAAAAATCAAGACTGCACCAGGCCAGGCCCACAACGCCCAATGTCGTGACAGAAAAAAAGATCGGAACATACTTAGCCTCTAGTAATTTATTGTTATAAAAAATATTATCGTATCTTACTTAAGCTTAAAATTCTCACAAGGATCTTTGCGTTCCGCTCGCTCGGTAATCCAAATGAAATCATATTGTCCTGACACGGACTGTAGCAGGTCTTGAGTGCCACTACCCTGCTCTAAGAAACCAATACTAACCACTTTAAGCTCAGGAGCGACACTCGCCAATATTTGTGGCACACCATAGTCACGCCGTACATGACCATTACCTGCGATCAGTAATGAAGGACGACGATCTAATAAATTGTGCGTCAATGACAAATCGGTCATACGCTGCGCAAATCGCATTCTAGACAAATATTTATCGGGCAATTTACCGCAATGTCCCTCAACTAAATCATGGTCTAGCTTGCGCTCAGCAGTCTCATCAAGACGCGATTGTGTATACGTTTTTGCCATTCGCTCCGGCAGGCTGCTAACACCCTGCAAAAACATTCTTCGCGCTTCCTCTTTAGGAAGATTGCCACCAACAACACTGAGTCCTTTATTTTTGATTTGCTCATACAGGGATTGATGTATGGGCCAATCCCAGCCTTCAGTATCAAAACCAGCCGCTACCAAATCCGTTTTTATGTCTGACTGAAAAGTCACTTGATTCGGCGCTGGCAAATGTTCGCTAATGACAGTACGTCGATGATCAGCAAAGCGTGCAATTAATCGTCCCCGCGCTTCGTGATGAAGTTTGTTATCGTGCAATTCACCCAGCAAAACGATATCGGCGGATTTTAAGATGTCAGCTAGCGCCGATTCATCAAGCGCTTTACTCGAACGCACATCAATAATTTGGGCCGATGCCAGCGCACCAAATAGTGTCAGCGCACAAGCGAGTACGCAATGGACAAAGAAATTAATCCGCACGAACTGCTTCCACTTGAATTTGCAATTTCACTTCAGGAGCAAAGCGTGGTACGCCGTAGCTCAAACCATAATCACTGCGATCAAATCGCGCCGAAGCATCTGCGCCGCATACTTCGCGTTTTAACATAGGATGCATCATGCATTTAAAGTGATTAATTTTTAAAGGCATGGCCTTGGTCACTCCCAGCAAGGTCATATCCCCCTCAACTGCTACCAATTTATCGCCCTCAAATTTAAGCGCACTACTTTTATAGGTAATTATTGGAAATTTTTCTGCATTAAACATATCTTTGCCACGAGCGTTTTCATTCATTTTCGCGTGACCAAAATCGATGGAATTCGCATCGATCGTGATTTCAACACTACCTCCCGTTGCTGACGCTTTATCGAGTACAACTTTACCGCTAGTTTTAGTGAATTTTCCACGCCAAAAAGATAAACCTAAATGATCTGCCTCGAAGCTTGGATAAGTATGGCCAGGATCAATGTTGTAGGTCTGCGCAAATGCGGCGGATACACCCATCGTTAAAAGAGCGGCTAATAGCAAACTTAATTTATTCATGAAACTGTCCTTTTATTGAGTGCCGACTATGCGGAACTTAATGATAACTTCGTCGGCTACCACGCTGGTGTCTTTCCAAGTACCGTCACCAATTGAAAACGCTAAACGCTTAATGGGAAGACTGCCCTCAAATATGTGTGCTGCACCTTCTTTTTTTACATTCAGCAGAAAAGTTACGTCCGCAGTTTTACCTTTGATAGTCAGCTTACCGGAAACCTCTAATTTGCCCGCGCCCGAAGGTGCGATTTTTCCTGCAGTGAAATTCGCTTTGGGAAATTGAGCGCCATTGAACCACTCTTTTTTTTGTACTTCCTGGTTGTAATCCGGATCACCTAAATCAAAACTGACTATGTCGATATCAACGACCGCTTTTGCATTTTGCGGTTTGGCGGCGTCGTAATCAATTTGCGCCGAAAACTTAGTGAACTTAGTTTCGATAGGAACGCCAATTTGCTTAAATACCGCCGATACGGAACTTTTGCTCGCATCAACTTTTAAAGGCGCTGAGTGCGCACTCGCTGTACATACCGCCAAAAAGACAAACACGATCCAACTTAATACTGCCCGTTTTTGGTTCTGCATGGACTTCCTTGAGGTGAGTGTATTGATTAATCCGAATTTTTCATGCAAAAAGAGAAATTACTATTCTCTATATAGCTCTATTGTGCATGCAAGCCGGAAATACTGCCAGACAGACCAAGGAAAGCCGCACTGTTAGCGGTCAAGATCACAGACCTCTACACGAGTTATTCATCGCGATCATAAGATCAGCGTTGAATGTGAACCAGCCGCTTTCAGTCATGCCCAAATAAGAACCGCCAATCGTGCGGTTTCCCTTGGGTTTAACTGGAGAGACGACATGAATTTCATTATCTGGATAGTGATAGGTGGTTTGATAGGCTGGGCGGCCAGTATAGTGATGAAAACCGATGCGCAACAAGGCGTTGTTCTGAATGTGGTCGTAGGCATCGTGGGCGCTTTAGTCGGTGGCTGGCTGCTTGCACCGCTGTTTGGTACAGGCACGATTAATCAAAATGATTTCAGCCTGGCGTCATTGGTGGTTTCTCTACTGGGTGCGATCATTTTGCTTGCGGTCGTCAATATGCTGCGCAGAGGCGCACCTCGTTAACTTCAGCGGTAATGCGCAGTGAGTTAAGTCAATCCTGACTTACTGCGCATGGGTCGTTAGCACAGCTTCATCTAGCTAGGATGGGTCATGCTAGCCGGCTGTACCCAGCTGTCGAATTGAAAGGCACTCACATAACCCGAGGCAAGAGCGGCTTCACGCAAACTCTGTTTTTCAACGTGCGCTGATTTCGCAATTGCCGCTGCTTTGTCGTAACCGATATGCGGCACCAGTGCTGTGACTAGCATGAGTGATGACTCAACCAATTCAGTCATACGACGATCGTTGGCTACTAAGTCAGTGATGCAATAGCGAGTAAAACTAGTGATTCCATCGCTTAACAAACGCAGGCTTTGTAGGTACGCGTGCGCGCTCAGTGGCTTAGTTACATTCAACTCGAAATTACCAGCAGCTGCCGCACTACTGATCGCCACATCATTAGCCAAGACCTGAAGCGATAGCATAACGATGGCTTCACACTGGGTGGGATTGACCTTACCTGGCATCATGGAACTACCCGGTTCATTTTCAGGTAGCGTCAGCTCACCTAGTCCGCAGCGCGGACCCGAGGCTAACCAGCGCAGGTCATTGGCTATTTTTATTAAGGCACACGCCAGTGTTTTTAGAGCGGCATGTGAAATCGTCATCGCCTCGTGACCAGCTAATGCTGCAAATTTATTTTCAGCGCTCACAAATGGCAATCCTAACTCTGACGCAAGTATCTGCGCCACCTTGCTACCGAAATCTGCAGAGGTACCGAATCCGGTACCTACCGCGGTGCCCCCTAGAGCTAAGGCATAAAGATTGGCTTGGGCTGATTGAATCGCAGTTGCGGCTAACTGCAGTTGCGCAACGTAACCAGAAAATTCCTGACCCAGTGTCAGAGGCATCGCATCTTGCAGATGGGTTCGCCCCATTTTGACCAGAGACGCATTCTGAGTCGCCTTATGATCTATCGCCTGAATCAGCTGGTCTAATGCCGGTAACAGTTTTTCTTTCGTCTCCAGTGCAATGACCACATGTAGCGCTGTTGGAAAAACGTCATTAGAGGACTGTCCAAGATTACAGTGATCATTCGGATGCAGCTTGCGTTGTATACCGCGCTCGCCACCAAGCAATTCCGAAGCGCGATTCGCCAACACCTCATTCATATTCATATTGGTTTGTGTACCTGAACCCGTTTGCCATACAGACAAAGGGAATTCATTGTCATGCTGGCCCGTCACCACTTCATCCGCGGCTTGAATGATCGCATTAGCCAATTCACTGGATAGTCGTCCATCATTGCGATTGACCATTGCTGCAACTCGTTTAACTCGTGCCAAAACACGGATAAATTCTTTCGGCAGCGTTTCAGTGGAAATTGAAAAATGTTGAAGTGAGCGCTGAGTTTGTGCGCCCCAAAGGCAATGCTGAGGTACGTCTATCTTCCCGAAACTATCGTGCTCTGATCGCATACCAACTTTTGATGGCATATTTTTTCTTGGCTTAGTCGAGATTAACTCGTATACGTAGCTGACTGCGTACCGATTGATTGTGTAATTGACCGGGAGTAAATCGCGCTTCTAAAAATCGCTGTCTTAAATCAGCTAAAAGACGTTCAGGTAGATCAAGGGTCATGGAAAATGGTTCAACAATCACCTGATCAACATCCCCATATTCATTGATCAATAACGTCAGATTCAGCCATTGGGCTTGAACGCCACGAAAATTTTCAAGTAACTCAGGATCGATATCTCTCACTATCTGCGGCTTGAAATCTAATTGCGAAGCCGGTATGTAGGGACTCGCCATCGTTGGTGGCGTTGTAATTTCATTTTTTTGATTATGTACTTTTTTTTCCGCATCAAGAGAAAATACACTAGGCGAGGATAAATCCTCAACACCTGGTAATTCAAGTAACGAGATGGTCATCGTTGAGTAAAACTTTGGGGGGCTGGTAGTGAGATAAAAAAATATAATTGCGGCGCAGATATGCACCCCTAGCGAGACTGCTATAAAAATAGTTTTATTACTGCTCATCTAACTCGCGCCAAGATACTCGTTTGACTGCATTAACCGTCGTAGCAGGTGCAGCACTGCTGACATTGGTCACTTTGCCCGTTTCATCGGTCAACAAGCCGAGGATTTTTTCTCCCAATTTGATGGTTCGCATACCTGCTGTCAGAGTACTGTCTGAAATTTTTCTAGCTACAACTTGCCTAGCAGCTAAGGGCAAATAGCTGCCGGTTAAATAATCGAATTCATATATCCAACTTTGCGCTGTTGGACGGCAAGCTACTTGATCAGGAACATTCGAAACAACGCGCAAAACGCCTAGCTGCTGTTCGGGATCTAACGAAACACGCTCCCCGGAATTTTGAATAGTATTTAAATCCACATACCAACCCGCATTCGTTTGCCAATCCACTGCTAACGTGGTTGATCCGGTTAGTTCATTAGCATTAGCACCCTGAACCAGAGTTTGCTGTATCAATTTTCCCGAAGCGCGAATATCACTCATCCCTGTACTGGTGAGTTCATCTTTAATTGTATAAATGGACTGCACCGACTTATCGCTAAGATCACTCATTCCCAGATAGCTTCCCGTGCCAATACTAATCACGGGTATTTGTTGCGTGCCTACGCGCACTTCAGATAACTCGGGTCGCGTAGTAATCGCTTGCACCTTGTTGTCTTTGATGAAGTTCGCAAGAAGCACCGCTTCGCGACCCGATGGCGGATACAGATCATCACTATCAAAACGCCAGAGATTTCCGAGTAAATCACCGCCATAAAATCGGCTCGCCGTATTATCCAAAGCCGAGTCAACCCACGCATTGATCTGCGCAAGACCTGCCGGCGAAGCCGTACTACCTACACCTGTAGTAATTTTCTGCAGCAGCTCACCTGTATACGCATCAAGAATAAATAAAACGCCCTGACCGCTCCCGGGTTGACTATTGTTATAGCCCGATGTCAGCGCAACAATCCATCGACCATCACGCCGCTTAGTAATAATGGGCTTACCCATCGCATAGCCGAGATCGTTATCGTTCGATAGATTGAATCGCCATAACGGCTTAGGACTATCAGGATTGGTGACATCTAGAGCGAAAAATTCACGTCCCGCAGCACCTAAGCCACCCACCAAAATAGTGCGCCAAGCGGAAGCAGCGCAAATGACGGGAGCCGTACCTGGACAAATATCGCCAGCAACCGGTGAGCCATCAAGTAAGTAAGTCGACTGTTGGCCAAATTGAGTGTCTGCTAGTTTGTATAAGGTAGGCAGTACTGCTGCAGGTATAAAAGCCCAAACTTCAGTTCCGGTTGCTGCATCGAGTGCATGTAGCATTCCATCGTTAGCTGCTACGTACAACATTCCTTTACGATTAACTTGCAGATCATCTCGGAAGGCACCGTAATTTTCATCGGCGTAGCGAAATGCTGGTCGGCCAACATACAAAGGCTGAGCACTCATGACGGCGCCCAGTACATGATCACGCCTACGAAATAATTTCAGGTTATTTTCTGCTCTATCTTCGTAGGCGAATTGCCCTCTCAGGTAATTGACTAAGCGCTCACCGGTCAACTCTCTCCTCTGGGTTGATGTCAGGTTATTGCATTGCGAAAGTCTGGATGTAGCTGTACATCTGTTTTGAAATAATCGTTGTTCCGTACTATCCAGTTCTGACCAGAGAAAATTTTTAAGTAAGCTGGCGTCCGTATAGGATTGCACCCAAATTTTTCGCTTATCAGAGAGACTATCGACCCGTTTATCGAGTTGCGTTGATGCTGACCATTCAGCCTGCACAGAGAGACTGCCATCGGTTAGGTTAATCCGTCTAGCTTCGACATCGCCATCCCAGTACATACTGCGAAAGCTCGATGCAAATATTAAATTGTCACCCTCTACTGGCTGCTGACTACTGGTTGATGCAGCCGCCGCTGCTCCTATCGATGCGCGAATAGTAGATAAGGTGCTAGACAGTGCCTTCGATAGTGATTCAGGATTGGATGCATTGAAGTAGCGCCCTCCTCCATTTATAGCGGCATGCCAAAGATCATCGACTCGTTCAGGGCCGTTATAAAACATAGGGTCAGGCCAATCGCGACGCCCATTAATAATTTCCTTAAAGTCGCCCGAGATCGCCTCAGCGTAATCCTCTCGATACTGCAAACTACCTGACGCACCTAGCCCCACTGTGTGCGTCACCATATGTTGAAAATTTCCATCACGACTGCCAGGTGCGACGGGTACATTGTTAGCGCACACCTCACGCTCAGTGGGACAGTTAGAAAAAGCGGGCTGGCGTATATCTGTTCGAAAATAATAAGACGCGACATCCGCTAAACTATTACTGGATCCACCACTGCGTGAAATAGTTATAAACGACTCCACACTGACATCGATTTTTCCGTACTGATCTACGACAGGCGCTCCAAAATTTTGGGTCGATGCCGGTGGCGCGATTATATAAACATCACTACCTAAAGCAATCGCTCGAAATCCTTCCTTAGTAATATTGGAAGCGACTCCTGATGCAAGCAGGGACGATGCAGAATCACTATCGGCACCTATCGTTACTTGTGTACCGTTACTCATTAATTCTTTACCATCGACCTGTATGCCAAAAACGACCATATAAGGATCTGTCGAGGCTGCACTAGGTCGAATAGTCAGCTTCGCTGCACGAATGGGCGATAAAGTCGAATCACCGTCATACATTGGTCGCGGCAGATCATGATCTTGGTTGCCGACATCGGTACGACCATCGATCATCTTTGGGCCATAACTCCCCGATTCCCCGCTTGTATTCCAATAACCATCGGTAGAAAGAATCGTAAAATTCTGCTGGCAAGAAAACCGTACAGGATCATCTGCCCCAGTCAGTAACTTACCCGCATACAGACGTCCGGCTTTAGATAATGCTGCGCGCAAAGGCGTGCTTGAAAGTGGATCGATGGCATAAAATTTTTTGTAAAACAATTCCTTCTGCGCCGAATCAAAATCGGATATTTTTAAGAATCCAGGATCATCAGAACTCACACCGCTATAGCCTATCGTAGAAAATCCCACGCGGAATTGATCACCTATGTTATGAAACGCTCTGCCAACAGCCGTTTTCATGGTGAGAATGCGGGTTCGATAGTAGCTATACCAATTAGCAAAATTCGTTCGCTCGTCCGAAGAATCTGTACCAGAACTACTACTCACCACCACTTTGCTCCAATTCGGCGAGGGTGATGAATTAAGACAGTGATCTTCTGATGACCCATCACCCAATCGATTCGCTTGCGAACCCTGATAGACAAAGTAGTAGGCTGGCTCTGGCCGATTGGGATAATCGTTATCACCCGATCTGCAAGCTCCACCGGTATTCGTCGAACAGTCGCCGTGATAGGTAATGGTCGACGGGGTTGTTGGTACGGGTAACGAACTAGTTGCTGTACGCCAGGCGGTAAAGCTAGTCGATAGATCAACGGCGATAGAATCAGACTTGAAGCCATCATATAAAGCCGCTGTGAAATTTTGTGGAGGATACGCAGTCCCATCTGCTTGTTCGGGTGGCTCATAAACCACTGATGGGTTGTAATAAATTTTATTGCAAAGCGAATTACGATAACCAATAGTTTTTTCATAGCCATTGATTACGACTTCATCACCCAGATAGCTCCACTGCATACTGCCTGAATCATCTAATATGAAAAATATATTGGGTTTAACCTGCGCCGAAATTAAATAATTGATAGGCGATGAGGCAATATCATTGGCCGAAAAAGCGTTAGCCATTGATAGCATTAGGCCTATTGTCATCATTCGAAGTAGAACACTTAGCATTCCATGCTCCAGATTTCTAAAAATTGGACTTTGTAAAAATAATTAATCAACGATGAATAAAATTTTTCAGAGCAATAGGAATCAACTAGAAGTGAATTAAAGTCTGAGTAAATACTGTGGTGTTGCGAGGACCACGAACACGCACAGTAATGCGGTAATAAACGCTGGCTGTTGATGAAAAAATGCTCGCCGCCCCATAACTGATTTGACTTTTCTTGAGGCTGGCAGCCAAACCGACTTGATACATCAAACAATTATTGGTTGCGCCGTTAGGGCTTCCTGCTGTGCGACAAAGGCGGTGAATAATGTATCGAACTGAATTTCCTGCATTCGTCGTAGTGAGTGCAGCCGCGGGTTGCTGACAAACGGGGGCTGTACTACCTTTGCATTTGGTGTCATCCCAATCAATCGCTACTTTTGCGCTTGCGCCGGCCATGCCACTAATATCCATGCCATCCGACACATTTGCGTAATACCCTTCAGCTTCCTGATTTGCCGCAAGATCAGTAGTCGTGATTAAAGGTGAGAGCCAGTTGATGGCTGCTTCAGTGCCCGCATCCGAGGCGAGTACCGCTGATTCACGAAATGCCAGATTAGAGGCCACCATCAAACTGGTATCAATAGAACGAACTAAGCCTATGGCACCCAAACTCATGATGACTAACATCACAAGCGTTACAACTAAGCTTGCACCCGATTGACGACAGGCTTTCATGAATCATTCCAGATTAAATTTCGCAGTGGCACCTCGGCTTCTAAAACGCGATAGCGAAAACAATTCCAGTTAGTCACGTGATCCAGAGAAATATCTGTCAACGCTAATTGCCCAGTGGTGGCGTCACCAGCTGTCCATTGCGGCTGCGAGGTGTTACAACCTTGATCGTTGCGTTCACTACTGCGTGCTACCACAGCAAAACGTAGCGCGATCAATCGTTTTACATCGTTGGAGTCCCCTACTTTTCCGTTTCCATCAGCATCGATCATGGATGAACTCCAGAACGTGACTTGCGGCGAAGTTTGTACTCCCGGACGATTATCAAACCCGTATTGCGCCTGCAGACTGACCATACCGGATGCCATGGCCGCCGTTTGCCAATCGGCTGATGTCACGCTAAAGCGGGATGTTTGAAGATCGTTGTTGGTATTGATGGCATAACGCACGAGGTGAAGCGAACCCAGATTGATCAGGCGGGATCCCGAGACATAATCTAATGCTGCAGGTGTTGCGACCGTGCCTGCTGCTGCAGATGTAGTGGGTGTTACGAGCGGCATAGCTGAATGATCAACGCGATACGCACCTGTCGATATCGCGGTTGCTCGCACCAGACTGCATGCCTTACCAGCCTCATAAAACACTAAGAAATCGTCGGGCTGCATACCCAAGATACTGTCGATCTGCATTGCTGTATCAGTACTTGCGTGGGCTATGAGTAACCTAGCCGCAGCAGTACTTTGTCGTGTTGCGCTGGAAAAAATTCGGATTTCATCTGGTGCTCCTGCACTGCCATCAATGATCGTGACTGGTGTTAGCGACAAGGTCCCAAGTGCTGTACCCAGATCATGCGCCACTGCACATCCCAGACTATCAACAGGTCCTAAGCCCTGACCAGCCATGCGTAATTCACGTGACATCAAACTCACTGCGATGGCGACATTTTGCTGCGCATCTGCTGCGCCCACGGTAGATTTTCTACGTGCTTCAAATAACACTGCTACTTTAATAATGACCAGCATCGCCAACATACCAATCGCTAATCCCACCAAAAGATCGGTTAGACCAACACCTCTGAAAAATTTAACGTGTGAATGCGTGGCCACGTGTTAATCGGTAATCAAGGTCTGCACTAACATCTGATGGGATGTGCTATCTCCGGGGACTTGCCAGCGAATAGTCACGGTCACATTACGTGCGTTATCAATCGTGATCTGTGGCGCATTCGTCTTTGCTGAAACACCAGGCAATCGATTGCTTACTGATGTAAACCAGCTTTGGTAGTCTGTCGACGTCGTATCGGCAAAGCGAGTCTTCAAACCCGTTAATGAGTGATCACCTATCCACATGTGAGATACCAGATCACTAATCAATAAACTTGCTTCGATTCGATACCGCGCATTACTGCTTTCAATTAATGTGGCTGATAACAGCATTAACAAACTCAGTAAGCCGATTGAAAATAATATGATTGCGAGCAAACCTTCCAGCAAACTACTGCCGCCCTGATAACGAATAAGGTTTGCTCTGTCACTCATCAATGACATGCCTCTGGGTGATCTGTGGGTCGTGACGGATTGCACATGCGGATGTTGCCAGCGCCGTCTATCCTTAAAACAAGTCTCACATCATCTTTGCTGGCGGGGTGAATCACATCAACGCGCGCGATGTCTGTGCCGCCCGCAACTTGTGGAGCATCACCCAAAGGAAAAAAATCGATAGTGCCGGGCAAGGTAGCGCCAGCCCTTAGTGCAGTCGTCATCGTTGACGAAACCGCCAGCAGCGCGGCTCCCCAACGTATTAAGCTGTTCGTTTCTATCGCGTGGCTGAGTAGCGATGCAGGGCACCCAGCGGCGACATTGACGCATGTCACATTCCACCCCGGATTACCCGTCGTATTGCTTAGGCTAATTCGTACGCGCGTGTTTCGAGCTACTGCTTCGGCTCGAGCGCGCTGTAGCGCACTGCGCAGACTTTCTGCGCTACTCCTTACCTCCATAGCGCGAACCCAGCCAATTACGGAAGGCACCCCTATCGCAAGCACGATAGACAAAACTGTCAGGGTAATTAATAACTCGATTAACGAAAAACCTGAGTAATCATTCATACACAACGCTCATGGCGTGTTCAGCAGGTGGCATTTTTTTTACTGATCCAACAATTCACTGGAGCCTTTCCCCACGCTGCAGGCAAAGCGATCGTCTGTGCTACTCCCGCCTGATTCAAGGTATAAGAAAATTCAGTCAGATCGCCACTGATGCCAACAGCGGTCAATACATACGACTGTCCCGCGGAAGCTGTGACACAACTAAAGCTAAATTTCTCGCTCGCTGGTGTAGCAGCACCGCAGTTAGTACCATTGGCGTAGGTGCGATTGTCTTGGTAATACTCTTCCATTCGCATAGCAAACAGACTCAAACCACCGGTTGCTTGAGGGATAGCGCCGCGTATCATGTGATCGCGGTAGGCAGGTAAAGCAACCGTCGCCAGTAGGCTAGCGATGACAAGCGCAATCATTAATTCAATCAGGCTAAAGCCTGCGATTTTTCGCGAACCCGGCATGATTGATAAACAGCCCAGTGAATCAGGGCAACAGGTTGCGCCAAATAAAATTAAATCGCACAAGTTGCTAGCTCGCGCATTAACAATTCAATTAACCGGCCTAATATCGATCATTAGTTCGATTTATGAATTTTTTTGAAATGATTTCAGGATTGATCTATGGTTAACGCATGCGTGTATGCGTTGAGACGTATAACGATATCCACACTAAATTTCTCAACAAAAGAATGATAGAAATTTTTAGGAATGAATTAGGTGAACACTGATTTATTTCGAATTTTATGGCGAGTCAGCGCAGCTTTGCCCTGCGGGACTCAGTGAAGCTGAGAATTAGCTTCGATAATTAATCGCCTATCGTCTCGATTTTATTCAATCAGTGCTTGTTAGGCAGCAGACACGCTTCGATGATGGTTAAATCATTGTCTTTTGCGAAGCTGCGCATAAAGTGATACGCCATAGGTTCAAGCGCGTACAACTTAGCGTCAACTAAAACCGAGCGCTCGCCCTCGATCAGCGCTGGTTGTACGTAAGGGGAATACTGCAGATGCAGGTCGTAACCACTACCAGCGTCGGGATTAAAACGCGCCATGATTCCACACAAGCGATCGGCCCAATCACTGGGCCGAAAGGGTTTACCTTTACTAGTTAAGCCCTGAATGATGAAGTCGGTCGCTTCGCTGGATGATTCTGAACTCTGGTCGGCCATGCGGCAGGCAGGCTTTCAAACGATAGGGTTGAGTGGCATTTTGCTGCGGCACACCATTTATCGCTATCTTACCGAATATGAGAGGGGAAACAAAGCTGTACCCGCTATTTTTACTGGAAAAGGACAACGAGGTCGCCAACTTTCCAGCTGTCATTAAGGCACTCAGCCTGATTAACTATTTTCAGCCTAGCCAGTTGTCAACAGAGACCAGCACCAACAGCAAAATCCAAAGAAGAAGCGCGCGCCAAATCAATCCTACGGTGCTTTGTAATGAGCGAGCAGACGGTTCTTCACCCGGCAAAATCTCAAGTTCAGGGCTGGAAGATTCATAGCGCGTGATATCGACTTCAGGCACAGCGGGGGCATATTCAGCAGGCGTTCCCAGCCGTACTCCCATTGCACCACCACCCGCAGACAAAATGATGCCGGTGGTGTGACTCGCCCAGCGACGAGCAAAATTTCGCCAAGCGTAAATAGCGTCTTCGAAATTACCGACGATGGCGAAAGCCACAGCGGTTAAGCGTGCAGGCAGCCAATCTATCCAGTCAAATGCCGTTTTAGCGAATGTCCCAAAAGCTTCCTGACGCAGATGTTCGGGCTCAGTCCATGCACGCGCCAAGTATTCAGCGACACGGTAAATGACAGCGCCGGCAGGACCGATTGGCAGCAGCAACCACAAAAAAACACCAAACACATGTCGATGGGTAGTGATCAGCGCGTTTTCTACTGATAAGCGAGCGATATCGTGAATATCAAGATCGCGCACATCTTGCCCAGTCCATTCTGCAAGCAAATCACGCGCTTCTGACAGCTCGCCATTATTCAGTGCTGCTTGAATAGAAGTGAAGTAATGACTGTAATGACGAAAACCCATCGTCAAATAAACAATCAACACACTCCATACAAACTGCGCCAATGGCCCTACCAACGCAAGTAACCAGTAGATCAACAAGGTAGGCGCCACCAGAACCGAGACCATGGCTAACCAGGCCATACGACCATGCTCAGGTTTACCCGCATTAAAACTATGCTCTATGCGAGCCGCGAATACACGTATTGCGGCATAGATGGGATTGTCCGCACGCAGGGGGCGGAACTGTTCAATCAACAAAACGAAGAGTATAGAAAACAGAGTCATAAGAGGCGCTGGAATTTCAGTAAATCATAAGCTAAATGAAGAGTAATGCATACCCGGCTCAAGCGCGCACAAAATGATAAAGATTACGCAGCATGGCGGCGGTGGCGCCCCAAATAAAATAGTGCTTAAAAGGCATCGCGTAAAACGTACGACGGCCCGGCTTACCGGGAAATTCAGCACTGCGACGTTGGTGGTTGGCGCCATCCATCAAAAAATGTAGCGGGACTTCAAAAATCTCGGCGACTTCGAATTCATCAGCCGCCAAATCAAATGGCGGATGAACTAAGCCGACCACCGGCGTTACTTGAAAGCCGGTACCCGTGAAGTAATCAGGCAATGAACCGATCACTTCGATATGACGACGAGAGAGACCGATCTCTTCTTCCGTTTCACGCAAAGCAGTGGCGACAGCATCTACATCATCCGGGTCAACTCGCCCACCAGGAAAACTAATCTGACCTGCATGATCATGCAAATGGGCAGTGCGCTGCGTGAGCAACAAAGAAATATGATTCTCACGTACCACTAAAGGCATCAGTACCGACGCGGGTACAGGCGCGCGCTGCGTATCACGCAGCACATGTTCATCGGTAAATTCCGGCGTCCATTCGGCAGGTTGGCGAAAACGTTGGCGCAGCCACTCAGGATCTAAGCGCTCCAATGCTAAGGCTTGCTCAGAAGCCAGAGAATCAATCGGCGCTGCGGTAGGATCAAACGGATTTTTCATCAGCATTCAAAAAAGAAAAAGGGCACACTCGGTGCCCTTTTCAGTTTGCCATAACTCGACTGCTTACTCCGCTGCGGAATCAGCTGTACGACGGCTAGGCAATTTTTCGCGAATACGCGCCGATTTACCTGAACGTTCACGCAGGTAGTACAACTTGGCACGACGTACATCACCGCGACGTTTCACTTCAATTGAAGCGATCAGTGGTGAATACAATTGGAAAGTACGCTCTACACCTTCGCCTGACGAGATTTTACGAACGATGAAGTTCGAATTCAAGCCACGATTACGACGGGATATCACGACACCTTCATAGGCCTGTACACGTTTACGGTTACCTTCAACCACGTTCACATTAACGATAACGGTATCGCCAGGTGCGAATTCAGGGATGTTTTTACCCAGACGGGTAATTTCTTCTTGCTCTAGTTGTTGGATCAGATCCATGGTTTGCTCCTTTGCATCGTGCCGGCGCTGATAACGACTATGCCCGGTAGAGGATGAATTACACATAACAGGGCCGCATTTAAAAAACGTAAAGCCCCTCGACTAACTACTCACTACAAACTACGTACTGCGTTGCTTAAGAAAGGCTTCATCAGCCTTGGTCAGCAATCCTGCTGCGCGCGCCTTAGTGAGTAAATCAGGGCGCTTACGCTGGGTGGCATCGAGCATTTGCTCTCGCCGCCATTTTTCTATTTCTGCGTGATGCCCGCCTAACAGTACAGCCGGCACACTAGTATCTTCATACATCTCAGGTCGCGTGTAGTGCGGGCAATCGAGAAGACCATTCACAAAACTGTCTTCCACTGCCGATGCATCGTCATGCAACACACCTGGCAACTGCCTGATCACTGCGTCCATTAATGCCATGGCCGGTATTTCACCACCAGACAAAACGAAATCGCCTAAGCTGATTTCTTCATCGACGCAACGATCGATCAAACGCTGATCCACTGCTTCGTAACGACCACACAAAACCACTAATCCTGCTGCTTCTGTCAGCGCCATCACCCGTGCATGATTGAGTGGCACACCTTGAGGCGACATATAAATCACTTTAGGCTTAGGTAAACCCAACGCTAACTGCCGCTGACTTGCCGCTGTGATGGCTGATTCCAGCGGAGCGGCCATCATCACCATTCCAGGACCACCGCCATATGGCCGATCATCCACAGTGCGATGATTGTCACTGGTGAAATCACGCGGATTCCACAAAGACAGCTCACATCGCTTTTGCTCAAACGCTCGTCGAGTAATCCCCGATGACGTCAGTGCCGAAAACATTTCAGGAAAGAGCGAAATCACATCAAACTGCATGCCCACCCTCCAGAACCGAGAGCTAGTAATCGCGCTCCCAATCCACCTGTATTCTTTTTGCTGCTGAATCGACTGAAGTAACGAACTGGTCCACAAAGGGAATTAGTAGTTCGTGGGCCTTTTCTGAACCCGGAACCGCGACTCTCAATATAGGATGCGCGCCGTTATCCATCAGACCGGTGACTTCACCGAGCGATTCACCTCGGAGATTTTCAACCGTATGGCCGATCAGATCGATCCAGTAAAACTCTCCATCATCAAGTGGCGGGAAATGCGCCCGTCTCACTTGCACTGTTGCGCCTTTGAGCGCCTCAGCTGAATTTCTATCGACTACACCCATCAACTGCGCCACCAGATCTTCGCCTTGCGATCGCACCTGAAGTACATCCACATCGCGCAGTTCAGGTTTGTCTAGCCACCAAGTTTTTGCGTGCACCAAAGCACCCGCATCATCCGAATAAGGCTTCAACTTGACCCAACCTGCCAGACCATAGGCACCCGTTACATGGGCCACCAAAACCAGATCATCGGGAACCGGGATTCCCGGAGTACCCGACATCGTCAAATCAGGCAGCTTGCTTGCCGACGGTTTTGATTAAGCGCTGGACTGTTGGCGACAATTGCGCGCCAACGCTTTGCCAGTGAGTCAAACGCTGCTGGTCGATGCTGAAAGGCTGAGCTGCGCCAGAAGCGACTGGGTTGTAATAACCGATACGCTCAATAAAGCGGCCATCGCGGCGATTGCGCGAATCAGTAGCAACGATATTGTAAAAAGGGCGCTTCTTTGCACCACCACGGGATAAACGAATAACAACCATAATTTTCTCTACCAAAAAGGGGGAAATACGGACACGAAAAAAGACCGCGATTATAGCGTTTTTCACCCTGAGGGGACAAGCCAAAATGCGGGAAGTCGCTGATTTATTGTGGATTTTCACCTTATGCGGGCAAGTTTCACGAGATTTCGGGTACCGATGAAGCCAATTTGCCATCACCAGCCGGACAGTGCACACTGCCGCCACCGCGAGCGTAAGTATCGCCCGTGAATTTTAAATTTAGCAACAAAGTAAGATAGCGCCCTCCACTCGAAGCAAAAATAAATGAATTCCACGTTTAAAAGCAAAGCCTTAGCAACGGTACTCGCACTCGTTTTGGGTGGTGCAGGCCTACACCGATTTTATTTACATGGCATGAAAGATCGTTGGGGTTGGCTGCATGCGGCCAGCTTACCGGCTTCAGGACTTTTATTTGCTCTGCATCCCGACTGGCTACTGCTGTCCTACGCCGCACCTGCCGTACTTTCGCTATTGATAGCGAGCCTAGAGACTTTTGTGATTGGTCTGACGCCGGATGAAAAATGGGATGAGAAGTACAACGCTGAATCAGACATCAAAACAGACAGTCACTGGCCGATTCCAGCGATGATGGTGTTGAATCTTTTTTACGGAGCGACACTACTACTGACTGTTATCGCGCGCGCCTTCGATCTGATGCTGACCGGTGGTGCTTACGGCTAATCTAAAATTTAAACAGCCGCT
>CANGJE010000041.1 GCA_947454305.1 Oxalobacteraceae bacterium | reverse complement strand
TATTTTGGCAAGATAACTCTTTTGCTCACTTATTTATAAAACGGAACATGATTTTTTTGGTCATCGTTACTCTTCTTGCGATGAATGATTGAGTATCGCAACCAGAGGCAATTGCATCCCTTTTGTAGCATGTTTCACATCCATAGCCTCATCTTCATAAAATTGAGTAATTTTAAAACTACTCAATCCTCAGTTCTAAATCCTCAGCCCTCAGCCATCAGTCTTTAAACTTCAGCTTCAAATCCTCAGATTCAAATCCCCAGTTTCAAATACCTAAATTAAATCACTGCCTGATGAAATTTCTCTCAACGGAAATAGCTCATTTCTAAGGATAAATATTCCATTCAGGAATCATTAATTTCTTTTGGAAAAGTAAATTTATAAGAATTTCGTCGTGGTAGACCAATATTTTTTTAATTTATAAAAAAAATGGAACTAAACGTTGCGTAATTTCACATAAAAGAAAAATGAGTTTTTGATGAAACTTTTGATGGAGATGGAATGGCTACTAATTTAGAGCGCATGCAAGCCATGATGGAAGAGATCGGGCCTGCCATGGCCGAAATCGAAGCGGTAATTCAAAGTGAAGAGAAGAACTGGGCGATTCAGTTTGAAGATCAGTCCATCATTATGTTGGAGTGGGCTGAGCGCCCCGATCGCATAGTGCTTTCAAGCATGCTTGGCATTCCTTCTGAAACAATGCAGCTATCCGTTTATGAAGCATTACTTTGCTATAACTTACTTTGGAAAGATACCGGCGGCGTAAAAATGGCCCTCGCTGGCCCGGGCGGTGATCTGATGTTGCTGTACGAATTATATGTAGATCAATTGATGCTAAATGAATTGCAAGTTGTGATTTCAAATTTTTCGAGTATTTCACACGTATGGAGTGTTTACGTGACCGGAGAATCACAAGACCTTGTAGGGAATGCGCCAGGCCCTATGGATATGCTGCATCTCGGGGCATAAATTAATCATTCCATTCACGACAAAAGGAAAAATTATGGGTATGAATTCAATCCCTCCGAGTTTGATAGCGAAAACTGAGATAACAGTACCAGAAGAAAAAAAATCAACCAGCATAGAAAATAAAAATATAAAAACGTTATACGGTGATCAAACAAAAGCCGACATGTTGTCAGCGTACATGAACCGTATGGATTCTTTTTATGCCTCTGTTAAGCAAGTCATTGATCAGAAAAAAACAGAGCTAAATTAAGATGATGCTAAAAATCGCTGTGTGATGATCTTTTATTGGAAATAATTATGACGATGACCGTTGAAAAAATTCAGCAACTATTACAAGAGCTTGGTCCTAGCACTCCTGATATTGACGCTGTTGCGCAAACCGAGGATCCCAGCTGGGCCATACAGTTTTCAGACGAAACCGTCATCTTGATTGAGCCTACCGACGAGCCCGGACGAATGGTCATATCTGCCGATCTTGGTCATAGCACCGATTCTATGCAATTACCAATTTACGAAACACTACTTTGCTATAACTTACTGTGGCGGCAAACGGGTGGAGTCAAGATTGGTTTAGCAGGCCCTAAGGGAAGTTTGATTGTCAGTACCGAGGTTTGTGTTGAAGGTTTGACCTTGAATGATCTGCAACAAGAGCTCATGAATTTTGTGACGATAGTTCGTGCCTGGAGTCGCTACGTGGCCGATGGAGGAAAGGAATTAGCACCGCCTTTGCCGGGTATGGAAACAAATCAGCTGCATCTGCATGCGTAAACGTTTTTTCAATAATTCAGAGTGTTAAATTTATGACTACTGCATTTGTAAAAATTCATAGCTTTATCAATTCATTGAAAGATGATGAAGTCATTCGTGCGACAGATCAACAATTATCTGATGTCGAAATGAAAAAAGATAAAAATGCAAAATTTGACAATAATAAAGGTGCTACTCATCTTTATGTTCGAAGTGGATTTTTTAGCAAATTAATGCAAGTATTTACTAGTGGTACAGATGGGGCAATACAAAAACAACATTTAGCAAAAGAGTTAATTATAAAAACTTTGAAAAATCTTCCAAATGATTTGAAAAATAACGATTCTGTAAAACAATCAATTAAAAATATTACAGATACACTAAAAAATAATGAGTTAAAAGATTTTACTGCGGGGATGATTCGAAAAGATTTAGATGTAATAAATAACGCTTTTAAATTTCAAAACGTAATTGCGAATCCACTTTATGAGAGCAAGCCAGTAAATCCACTTTACCGTGGGAATTCTAAAGAACCCGATCCTGCTAAGCGTGGTACTAGCGATGCAGTGACAGCAGCAACTCCCAAAGTGGATAAAAATGTACCCACTGACGGAACTAAAGAACCTTTTGTTTTGAAATTAAAAAATGAAGAAATTTCCGGCGGCAATGTAACTGAACCTGTATTTAATGAGTTTTTTGATTATTTTAATTTTGATTCAAACGATGATCGTGCAAAAAAAGCCGTGTTGGCGTTGACTAAGGATGTACTGAACAACGGTAATGAAGAAATTGTGGATAGTTCGGTTCCTGCTGTCGACGTAAATCAAGTAGTTAATACTTCATCTAAGGTTGTTGATAAAGATGCATCAGTTGCTAATATTCCTGCGTGGAAGAACGGTGTACTTCCGCTTGAAGATGACGAAATTTCAGATGGTGATGATGCGCTATCTGAAGTGGGATCAGGATCAGATAGTGATGATGAGGATGGAGCGGTATCTAGTTCGGAATCGGAGTTGCCTTCAAATGAAACCAGTTCAGACACTGCGGTTGACGGAAGTCCGGTTGAAGAACCTAGCTCCAAGCCAGCGGAGAGCGCCCCTATAATCAATACAATTCCTACACCAATCGGTGAAGCTATCGAACAAGGTGCGGATACAGCAGAAGCTGCGACTGAAAACACTCCAAGTCCTGCTCCATCCGCTTCCTCTTCGACGGCCGAGACTAAGAACTCCGCAAAAGCTAATCCTCATCTTGCAAGCTTACAGTCCAAATGGAGACCAATTGGCAATGGCTACCAGCAAATTACTGAGCTATTTTCTATTACTGCAGGTATTTCAACATCAAGCATGATCGCTGATGCTTATCTTTTACCTTCTGATATGAGGTTGACATTTCAAGGAAGAAAAACAGAAACTGAAATTAAATCGGGGATTGGTAACCTTGTGAAAGGCCAACATACTTTCCCAAAAAATCCCTTCAATACTCGACCTAATATCAATTCTCGCGAAAGTAACTATGATACTGATCGCCCATATACGCAAATATCGGTTGCTAGACCACCGAAAATATTATCCTTTGATAAGTTAACAAAGGATCAGGAAGAAGAATTTAAAGAAAAACTTGATTCAATTTATAAATCTAGTATTGATGATATCGTTAAAGAACATAAAAACGATAACAACGGCGAAGACCCAGAATCATTAGTTGTAGTCCCAATTTTTCAAGACGTAGCGAAAGTTTCTTCAGTAGAAATTAATTCATTGGTCGATGCTATTATCACTGCTCAGGCATCAAACCCAAAATTAAAGATAAA
The DNA here is from genome assembly GCA_947454305.1 of Oxalobacteraceae bacterium. Classification (GTDB taxonomy): domain Bacteria; phylum Pseudomonadota; class Gammaproteobacteria; order Burkholderiales; family Burkholderiaceae_D; genus Pernthalerella. The sequence continues at coordinate 18,081 of CANGJE010000041.1, read as the reverse complement.
TATTTCTGCCGGTAGTGACAATCATAAAAAACTTATTCAGGAGGCCTTCGAGAAAAAAATGAGCGAATCAATATAAATATTTCTAACCAACTAGACTTTTAGAATCTTCTGATTTTATGGAGTGATGGTAAATGATACTTCATAAGACTTTTCTTGAGAAGTTGTTAACAACTCAAACACCTCATCTTTCGACAATACGTATTGTTCCATGAGTGATTTTTTTAATTCAACAATCAAACTTTCGTAACCAGTAATAGATTTCAAGGTTTTCCTATAAAGCTCATCCGATTTTTTTTCAACCGCATTCAGCGTCGTCATTGAAGCTTCACCTTGCCTTAGCTGGCGGTAGTCGAGCTTCGATGGCGAGTACATTGAAAGTTGATTAATCATTAGCTCAAGTCGTGCAGTGGCTTTTTGAATATCATTTTGGCTGCCTACCGATATCCCTCGTGAGCCATAAAATAGTTCTTCTGCGGCGACCCCGCCATACAGTTGCATGACTTCGTTTTCAAGATCGTCCAGTGTATGTAAGTCATCATCGCTAGTTGATGACAATACAAATCCTAAAGCCCCCAGTTTTGAGACGGACTCGGTACTTATTTTAAGTAGTGTTGATTGCTCTTTTACCTGATCTAAGCTCAGCCCTTGCTTCAGTAGTGGATCAATCTGCATAAAAAAGTGTCCCAGCTCGTGTATAGCTACCCGCTCGCGTTGCTTGTCTTTGTTCGCTAGCGTGGCACGATCGGTTAATCCCAAAGTGGAGCGCTCAAAGGCGCGAAACAATATGCTGGTGTCAATCTGGGTTCCTTCTTCAATAGCTATCAGGCTGGCTCTATCTACTACCGTTTCTAATAGAGCAGGGGAGAGGTTGGCAGTAACTGCTGCGACATCATCTAAATTTAGCTGATCCCAAGCGACGACAGATGCTTCTTTTCGTCTTAGAAATACACTTAATAACTCATTGCGTTCAGCGCGATTTGGCAGACGAAAGTTGATTTTTACTGCGAAGCGCCTCAGCATGGCTTCATCCATGGCGCTTTGGGCTTCGTCAAAGTTTGAAGCAACCATCCAAATGACTTCTAGTCCTTCGGTGCTTTTTATCCCATCTAATAATCCGAGTAAGGTGTTGGCGGTGTCATCATCCCAGCGGTGTTCGCTGCGACCGCGCGGCATAAATAGGCTTTGGGCTTCGTCCAGAAAAATCAGGCAGCGCTTTTGAGCGCAGGCTTTTTTAAAGATGGCGTTCAGTGTCTTGGAGCCGCCACCGACTAAACCTGATTCCAGGTTAGAGCCGGCAATCTGAATCAGCGGGATATTGAGTTTTTTAGCGAGATAGCCAGCTAATTTTGTTTTTCCGGTACCGGCAGGACCAGTCAACATGACGTTAAAGGGCTTATCCATGTTGTGTGACTTATAGAGGTGCCGTTGATTAATCATCGCTTCTAAGTGCAAGACTTCGCGCTTGATGTCTTCCATGCCGATCAAATCATCCATGCTTCCTTTAAGTGATTCTGGTTGGATGATTTTTGCGCCACCGGCAAACGGTGGCAGATTCTTTTTTATCAAAAAGAATAGAAGTACAAGTAAACCTATGCCGATGATGTTTTTCTGAAAAAAAACGTTTAACGATCTCCAAATGCTGGAGGGTGCTTCAGGATCAGACAATGTTTGAGGATGGTCTCGTAGCCAGTCATTACTTGCGATTGAATAGGGAATTGCGTTGCGAAGCAAAACTTCGCGCTCAAGACTGACTTGCGTTGTCTGAGGAATTTTTACCGAGACTAGCTTGGTCTGCCCTTTGTACTTGATGATGTAATGCGGGAAATCCGCTAAAGGCTGAGCCAATAGTAAATAGTCGAGCGTATGTCGACGTGCAGGCAATTCGGTGATGAGTGAAATATCCTGGCTATAAATGACCTGAGAATATTCTGACTGTTGCGGGACTTGGTAAACCGATAGGGCTAGTGCGGCGATCAGCAAGCTAACAAATAAGGCACTTCGTCTCGGCAATACCTGAAACGATCGAACAAAGACAAAAAAATTCTGCATGTGAGTAGGAGAGGGGATCGTTGTGACTACTATTCGACCCCTTGCCTATTCATAAGTTGCCTGCCAGATTGGCACTTAATGAGAGAGCATTGATTGACGGAGAGTGTTGGAAAGTGGCAGGGCATGCTGAAGAGTTCTTGTTTAGATCAACCCAACAATACGCGCCAATTCGGTGAGGTAGGGCGTGTCTTTCAGTGCTTCGCCTTCCACGGTGGCGATCCAATCTTCAAGCTTGCTGTGGGTCCCTTTTAAATGATGTTGCAAGTCGTCTGCGGGCTGGTCGGGCTTTGCCAGTATTTGCTTCAAAGAGTCGATTTCAGTTTTAAGTGATGCAAATTTCGGCGAATCTGAGGGCGCTAGAGCCAACTCTTGCTCAAGATCAGATACGAGTTTCGAGACTCGTTCGAGACTGAATGCAGGGGATGATCCATGCGATGAGTGCGACATAAGCAAGTCCTTTTTCGTAATGAGGAATGATTCATGTTGTGTATTTATGGCTTCATTATCAATCAGAATTGAGCTCGCCAAGAGGAAAAGAATGACTATCCGAGAGTATTGCAATGCCAATGTTATTTGCTGCGAGCCCGATGCCCCGATATCTGAAGTCGCCGCCCTAATGCGTAAACATCATGTTGGAGATGTGGTGGTCGTCGCTAATCAACAAGAAGGTCAACAGGTACCTTTGGGCATTCTGACTGACCGAGATATTCTGGTAGAGACCATTGCCTTGGACGTCGAGGCACGCCTTTTTACCGCATCGGATTTGATGTCGTCGCCAGTAACGACCGTGTTGGAAGATGCAGGCTTAACCGAAGCCTTGGGGGTCATGCGTGGCAAACGAATTCGACGGCTGCCGGTAGTTAATCGTGCTGGTGGTTTGGTCGGTATGGTGACGACTGATGATCTGCTCGACCTGTTAGCGGCTGAACTTTCTATGTTGGCTGGGCTGGTGGTTGAACAGCCGATCAAGGAAGAACGAACGCGGAAATAGGTGATGCCGATCCTGTAAGCCTTGGATTTATTGAGCTTTCCGGCCAAGGCATCACAATATCTCATTTTACATAATACAAATTATGCGCATTTAGGATGGGTGGGCAGAATCAATTAAAGACCCCATTAGCGCGTCACCCAGCCGCCGCACACTGGGAAAACCTGACCCACAAAACAGTCAGCACTGGCACTGGCCAGATACGCGGCAAACATCGCATCTTCGCGCGCTGCGACTAAACGGCCCAAAGGAACATCGCGTTTTAGTTTGTCTTGAAATACAGGATTAGCCTGAACTTCAGGAGAAAAGTATGTTGGGTTATCTACGTAGTTTTGTGCGATGGCATTGACCTGAACTCGTTTGGCCGCGACCTCAACACCCACAGATTGGATATACGCCAGCTGAGCGCCGCGTGCTGCGCTATAGGTCGACGATCGTTTAATGCCGCGTAATGCTGAGGCGCTGCCCATCAGAATGATTTTTCCATGGCCGCGTGCCGTCATTTGCGGCAAGACGGCTTTAACCAAACGATGCAGCGGATCCACCATATGACTAAAAGCCTGGTGCCATTCCTCATCGGTGGCATCGGCGGCTAACGTAGATGACGCTGGAATCCCCAGATTGGCCAGCAGCACATCCACATGACCAGCTTCGTTAATAAGCGCTGCAGGTCGTTTTGGGTCATCGAGCGGGCCGTTATCAGTAATGACGGTGGCACCAAGTTCTTTAAAGACCTCGTGTAAGGCCGGGCCCATGAAATCATTGGATTGCGTCAGCAATACGCGTTTCCCTGAAAGATTGAGCGGATTCATAGAAGTTTTAACGGTTGTTTTGAACGGTTATATGTAGCAAAGCTTAGCTTAGCAGACATCGACCGCTTCGATTGATTGCGCCATCTCCAAGAGTTCACCATGACAAGCTTATAAGCTCATGCTTATGAAAATTCTTGTCGCGCACAATCGTTATCGCTATCGAGGTGGCGAAGATACGGTGGTTGATGCTGAAGTTGATTTATTGCGACGTAACGGACATGAAGTACTCGTTTATTTGCGTGATAACGAAGAGCTCTCGCGTATGAAAAATCACCATGCTGCGCTACAGACTTTGTGGTCTCACAAAGTGGTCGCCGACGTGACTGCCTTATCTGAAAAATTCAGACCAGAACTCATACATTCACACAACACGTTTCCGCTTATTTCGCCATCGTTGTACTCAGTTGCCACGCGACTGAATGTGCCTATTATTCAAACGCTGCACAATTTTCGATTGATATGTCCGCAAGCGACGCTATTGCGTAATGGCGTTCATTGCGCAGACTGTGTTGGACATTTACCTTGGCGAGCGATTGTTCATCGATGTTACCGAAATTCGCTATCACAATCAGCGGTATCAAGCAGCATGATCATGCTACATCGATTGCTGCGAACTTGGCATACTAAGGTAACGCGCTACATCGTCTTGAATCAACTTTGCCGCGATAAATTTATTGCCGGTGGTTTCCCTTTTGATTTGTTTCGGATTAAGCCTAATTTTGTGGATTCTGCTAATGAACCCGAATGGGTGCATCGCAGTGGCGGAATTTTTATCGGCAGACTATCAGAAGAAAAAGGTCTCAAGGTATTGGCGGAAGCGTTATTGCAGTTACCTGATAGTCAAATTGATGTCTATGGCAAGGGTATCTTGCAAACCTTTGTTGAAGCGACCAGCAGCTTTAATTACAAAGGTTTTCATGGGGCCGATGAACTGCAAGCTTATTTGCGGCAAGCCGCTTATCTGGTGATTCCAAGTACCGGTGTAGAAAGCTTCGGTTTAGTAGCTATAGAAGCGTTTGCTGCTGGAACGCCTGTCATCGCTAGTGCTCATGGAGGCTTACGAGAAATTGTAGTTCACGGTAAAACAGGCTTACTTGTTGAGCCGGGAAATTCAGAGGCACTAGCACGAGCAATCGCCTTCGCTGAAGATCATCCCGATGAAATGAAAGTTATGGGCCGTGAAGCCAGACAAGCGTATTTATCCCGTTACACCCCTGATATTAATTACCGACAGTTGATGAGTATCTACCGCGAAGCGATTGAATCTATGACGCGTATCACTACGCATGCCCTTCCCTTTAAACGATCTGAAAAGATCAAGCTGCAAAAAATTGAGCTTTAATTTTTATCATTCACGCTTCCCCTATGCCGAAACTTGCACTTGTTGTTAATGAACCGCCGCCTTATAGAATCCCCATTTTTAATCGCGTTGCCGCTTTCAACGATATTGAACTCAAGGTTATTTTCTTTTGTATGCACGAACCGAATCGCTTTTGGAATTTACCAGCGATGGAATTCGATCATGAATTTTTACAAGAAAATGTCTACACGGTTAACGGCAGATACATCCATAACAATCCCGATGTACTTTTTGCGTTAACCAAATTTGATCCAGACGTTGTGATCGGCAATGGATTTAATCCGACGCACCTTTATGCGATGCTGTGGACCATGCTACGACGGCGTGCCTACGTGCCAATGACCGATGGCACGCTGCAATCTGAGCAGGGCTTAAGCAAAATTCATCGCTGGTTACGTCGTTTTGCTTATGCACGTGGACCGGCATTTATCGCGGCCAGTCAAGGTGGTATGGCCTTGTACCAAGATTATGGTGTTGAGGCCGATCGTTGCTATCAATCGTGCTTATGTATTGATAACGGCCGTTTTTTTGACAATCAATCGGTAACAGAAAAAAAATGGGATTTCATTTTTTGCGGACGTTTAGAACCAGCCAAATGTCCTGACTTTGCGCTTGAAGTGGCTGCACGCTGCGCGCAGCGTTTAGATCGCCGTGTGAGCATTTTAATGGTAGGTTCAGGCAGCATAGAAAATGCACTGTATGAACAAGCTAAGCAACTAAGCGATTTGATTGACGTGCATTTCACAGGCTTTGCCAAACAAGAGGAGTTACCTAGCCTTTATCAATCAGCGAAAATATTTTTGTTCCCAACCAAAGCGGATGTGTGGGGAGTAGTTGCCAATGAAGCCTGCGCAGCGGGTTTGCCAGTATTAATTACGCCGTATGCCGGAGCCGCCGGTGAGCTGGTCATCGATGGAAAAAATGGTTTTATTCGTGAGCTTGATGCGGATTCTTGGGCCGATTGTGCGATTCGACTTTTACAAAATGACAGACGACGCGAGGCCTTTGGACAGCATTCACAGTTACTGGTCAAACCCTATGATTTTGATGCCGCTGCGCATGGGATTATCGATGCGACTTTATACGCTTGCCGCGATCGTCGAAATGATCAGGCTGAAGTGAGTCGACCGGTTTGATAATCCAAGATGGCCTGCTCAATTTCGGCAACGGTATTCATCACAAAAGGGCCGTACTGAACGATGGGCTCATTTAACGGACGTCCTGCGAGTAATAGAAACCTCGCGCCTAATCCACCTGCGGTAAATTCTGCATGATCTCCATCGGTCAATACCATGCCTGTATGCGTTGTGAGTGTGGCAGCATGCCCTGCGATATGAAGATTGCCTTCAAACAGATAGGCCATAGAATGGTAGCCACGCGGAATAGGTAGCGTGACATTTGCACCGGCAGGCAATTGCACATCGATATACAGAGGATCGGTGGTTAAACCAGCAATAGGACCATGGCTTATTTCACCTTCTACTTTCACGTCACCGGCAATCACTTTGATAGTGCCACCGTTAGCCAGTGATTTTTTAGGAATTTCTTCAGGCGCAATATCACGATAACCCGCAGGTTTCATTTTTTCTTTGGCTGGAAGATTGATCCAGAGTTGAAAGCCACGCATGCGCCCTTCTTCTTGTTGTGGCATTTCTGAGTGAATAATGCCCCGTCCTGCCGTCATCCATTGCACACCACCACTTTTTAAATCGCCTTGATTACCTAGATGATCTTCATGTCGCATATGACCATCAAGTATGTAGGTCACGGTCTCGAAACCTCGATGCGGGTGCGATGGAAAACCTGCGATGTAATCACCGGGATTGTCAGAAGAAAATTCATCGAGCATCAAAAACGGATCCAAACGCGTACCCTCTCCGCTACCTATGCTGCGCCGCAGTCTTACACCAGCACCGTCAGACGTACTGATTGCTGTGATGATCCGCGCGACTGTTCGCAAGTGTGATGGTTGTGTCGTCATGAAAAAATTCCTTCACTGTTCAGAGTAATTCTAGGTCACTCGCCTGTAGGTAGCACCACTCGCCTTCATTGAGTTCTAGCGCCTCTAATGTTAAACGACCGATAGCAATTCTCTCTAGGGCTTGGCAGTGATTGCCTGCAGCGGCCAGCATGCGTTTAACTTGGTGGTATTTGCCCTGCGCGACGACGATTTCTAGTTGATAATCGCCACGCGCGACACATGACACGGCAGCTAAGGGATTCGGCTCATCATGTAGCTGCACGCCCTTAAGTAACGAGTCAATTAATTCCTGAGTGACGGGTTCAGCGGTGGTAGCAAGATATAACTTGGGAACGTGCCTTTTAGGCGAAGACATGGCGTGATTGAATGCGCCATCATCGGAGAGTAATAACAATCCGGTTGTGTCGTGATCTAAGCGACCGATTGCTTGCACGTCGCGCCAGCTAAATTGCTCAGGTAGCAAAGTCATCACACCAGGATGATTGCTGGGTTTGCGTGAACATTCAATGCCGGAAGGCTTGTTTAGGGCGATATAAACATGCTCGCGGTACTGCCAATCTTCGTCGAATAGCCGGAATTGCAAATCGCTGAGATCGACTTCCTGTTTATAGTCGGTGACGACCTGGCCATCGATGCTGAGCTCGCCGTCGGCTATCAGCTGGCGGCAATATTTGCGCGTGCCAAAGCCCTGCGATTGCAGCATACGGTCTAGGGTAATTTTCTTCATGTGGGCACTGTAGCAGAACCACAGCGCCCACCTTATACCGACCGATTATTCCCTGGGTTTGACACTCTCGTAGTTATTTCCTGAGCTTTCACCCGGACTAGTCGCTGCTGCCGGCTCTGCATTACTACCTGAATTATTATTACCGGATTTAGTACCAAGGCTGTAGTCTGAGTTGCTGCCTGAGTTGCTGCCTGAGTTGCTGCTACCCGATCTGTTGCCCGAGTTATTTCCAGACCGATAGTCTGAGTTGTTACCAGAACTGCTGTTACCTGAGCTATTTCTTTCTGTCCCAGTGTCAGTATCTCCTGCCTTGGAAGCGCCTGAGCTAGAGTGTTTATGCATTTTTTTATGGGACTTTGATCGAGATTTTTTCTTTTTTCCAGTTGCCTTTTCAGACTCAGTAGCGGCGCCAGTTGCACCGGATTCACTGGTACTTTGCCCCGATATCTGGCGGGCATTGTTTTCTATTTCTTGAGCTCGCTGAGGGTCGTTACTTTCTCTGATACCTTGAGAAGTCGATGTCTCAGCATGGGCCCACATAGCTGAAATCATCAGCAAAAATAAACCGCTGGTGAAAGATTTGCGCATAAGTCCTCCTTGAATTATTTGTCGCGACAACAAAGACGGGACATCCCGGCTGAATTCAGACTAAGGAATGTCTTTGTAGTTTCAACAAGAAGGAGTGCAGATCAACAGAAACTGACGATAGCTTGATAATGAACGCTACTTTGATTCAAGATCGTTAGCAAAAATTACTTTTGAGTTTCAGTTTCACTTTCAACTGGGGGCTGAGGAGGATCTTTATAAAATTCTTCAGGTGAATTTGAAGAATTTATCGGCTGAGTTGTTTCAGAGGGTGTTTCATGTGCAGCTTTAGTATCGACTTTAGCATTTGGTTTAGTTTCTGCTTGCTCTACATAGCGTTCGAGTAATTTAATAATCGCTATGTGATTTTGAGATTTGGCAAAATCAATCGCATTCAAGCCAAGTTCATTTTTCGCAGTAACGTCAGCACCTTCGTCAATTAAACATTGTACTGAGGATAAATGGCCTGCACGAGCAGCCATCATCAATGGAGTAGTCTTGTTGGGTGATTCAGCATCAATATAGGCTGAGTTCTCGATTAATTTTCGCATCAGCACTACATTACCAACGGCACTGGCGTAATGCAGTGCAGTCCAACCGGGTCGGTTAATTTCCGCACCTTTATCGATAAGCTCCAGTGCAGCTTTGGTGTCGCCATTAAAAGCAGCAATCATGAGCGCTGTATCGCCATTTCTAGAACGTGCATCAAGTTGCACATCCGGATGTTTTAGCAGCAAAGCAAATACTTTCCATGCTCGGTATCGAACCGACAGTATCAATGCCGTATCAAGCCGCTCAGGCTCGATAGTGTTGGGATCAAAACCTCGTTGTAGGAGCAGCTGACAACGCAACGCATCATCGATTTCTATCGCAGCAAACCACTCTTCGTAGGAATTCGATTTGCGTACAAGGGGTTCTAAAAGTTTTTCTAAACCCGGTAGCAATGCCGCGGCAAATAATTGGCGCCTGGAAGGATCGTGTGGATGATCGTTCATTAAATTATCAAAGCCCCCGAAAAATTAGTGTGGGATTTGAAACAGCGTTTTGAAATTGCGTGTAGTGGCTGCTGCCAGCGTTGCGAGCGGTACTTCCTTTAAGTCAGCCAGATATTCAGCCACATGTCGCACAAAGCCCGGCTCATTGGTCTTGCCGCGCATAGGCACGGGTGCCAGATACGGCGAATCTGTTTCGATCAGCATTCTTTCCAATGGCACAGCACGCGCAACGGCTTGCAGATCCTTGGCATTTTTGAAGGTCACGATGCCAGAGAATGAAATATAAAATCCCATCGCTATAGCTGCATTGGCGACTTCCAGAGATTCTGTAAAACAGTGCATGACACCAGCCACACCGCCTTGATCGGTGCCTGCTTTTTCTTCATGCAGTATACGAAGCGTATCTTCAGAGGCATTGCGAGTATGAATAATTAGCGGCTTACCGCAGGCACGAGAGGCGCGGATATGAACGCGAAAGCGTTCACGCTGCCACTCGAGATCACCTTTCATACGAAAGTAATCTAATCCGGTTTCACCAATGGCAACGATGCGCGGATGCTTTGCCAGCTCAACTAATTGTTCGGTGCTGGGTTCGGGGGTGTCATCGTAATCAGGATGTACGCCTACCGATGCATAAATATTGGGATAGGCTTCGGCGAGCGCCAACACTTGAGGGAATTCGGGCAAGGTCACCGATACGCACAAGGCGTCGCTGACCTGATTAGCCTGCATTGTGGCTAAAATTGCGGGCAGCCTTTCGGCCAACTCGGGGAAATTAATGTGGCAGTGAGAGTCAACAAACATAAAAACAGCCGATCAAATGCGAACCGGCCGTATTGTACGCTGCTAGCTCACATCGTATGGGTAGAGCGCGTTGAGCCTAAGGCCGTGCCTAACAACTCTTCTATACGCTGACGTAGCCGACGTCCTGAATCGTCGTCTGGCAGATGAATGCCAAATCCTTGCGTATGACGATTACCTGCTCCCATTGGCGTGATCCACGCCACCTTACCTGCAATCGGATAGCGTTGCTCATCCTGCATCAAGCTAAGAAGTAAAAAGACTTCATCGCCTAACTTGCAGACGCGGTTACCCGGTACAAAAATTCCACCGTTACGCAGAAACGGCATATACGCGGCATACAGCGCAGCGCGATCGCGTATTGAAAGTGAAACAACGGAGGGGCGGAGTAACGATGAATCTGAAGAGCTTGAAAATTCTTGCACGGCGATTCGGTCCATTCAAAAAACTAGCTTACGCAGAACGCTAGCTTCGACTCAACGTCGCTAGTGCGTTTTACCGAAATAGCTCGGCGTACTCTAGCAGCATGTCTTCAATGAAAAGCTTTGCCGACAAAGGATGCTCTGAAACGGCGCGGCGCGAGGCGGCATCGCGCACAGCTTTTTGTAGTCGGTCGACCGTCACTCGTGCGGCCAGCGCGGCGAGGCTGCTGCGATGCTCTGGGTAGTAGCGTACACGCGCGGCGAGCTTAATCGCCAGAAGATCATAGAGCCAGTGCTGTTGCCATGCCAGCAGTTGCGAGAGAGCGATTTTTTGTAGCCGATCTGCCACGCTTAAGGCCGAAGCGAGATCGGGTTTAGCCAATTGGGATAGCCAGTCATGTTGAGCTTCAGCGAATTCACCTTGTGAAGCTTCTAACGCTGCCAAAGGTGCACCACCCTGCTCTGCTAGCCAGCGTTGTGCGTCATCTAAGCCCTGGGTCTTGAGCCAATCGTGCGCTGCTGCTGCATCGGGCATAGCCATTGCGAATTGTCTGCAACGCGAACGTATGGTGGGTAATAAGCGGTCGATACGATCCGAGACCAATAAAAATACGGTATCGGGTGGGGGCTCTTCCAAGGTTTTTAACAATGCATTGGCTGAAGGTGCATTCAAGGCTTCAGCGGGATAAAGCAAGATAACTCGACGACCGGCTCTATGCGTTGACACATTCATGAAGCTCGCTAAAGAACGAATTTGCTCAATGCGTATATCGCGCGAAGGTGTTTTGCTGCTAGCAGATTTTTTAGTGGTGGTTTCCTCGATCTCGCTGGGAGCGTCGTCTTCATCTTCCGCATCTAAGGCCTCGGGCCTTACACGACGATAGTCGGGGTGACTGTACTGTTCGAACCAGCCGCAGGAAGCGCAGGTGCCGCACGCATGGCCATCTATCGACGGTGATTCACACAACAACGAGCGGGCAGCATGTTCTGCAAAATCGACTTTACCTATCCCATTCGAACCATGAATCAATAGGGCGTGCGGCATGCGTTCGCGCATTTGTTGCCAGCGCTGCCAATCGTTTGCCTGCCAAGGATAAAGAAAATCACTCATCCAGCTGATCGATCAATTGTTCTATTTGCTGAGTTACGTTGGCCAATGGCTGGCTTGAGTCCACCACGCGTATTCGTTTCGGGAATTGCGCAGCACGCTGCAGATAAGCATTGCGCACTTTTTCAAAAAAATCGTGTTTTTCACGTTCAAATTTATCCAGCGTTCGGGTGTTATCCAGGCGCGCTCTGGCGACGTCTAGTGACACGTCGAACAGCAGAGTTAAATGGGGTTGAAAGTCGGCATGCACCCAGTGTTCGAGTATGTCTAGCTTATGCGTTGATAATTGTCTTCCGCCTCCTTGATAGGCGAATGAGGCATCGGTAAAACGATCGGAAATAACCCAGTCTCCTCTCTCCAACGCAGGGGCAATCAATTTATCTATATGCTCGCGGCGTGAAGCAAACATCAGCAACGCTTCCGTTTCAAGATGCATAGATTCATGCAATAAAAGTTCGCGCAAGCGCTCGCCTAAAGGAGTGCCACCCGGCTCGCGGGTGGTGACAACGGTCTTTCCTTTTGCGCGTAGATACGTGGAAATCGTTTCGACGTGAGTGGATTTACCCGCACCATCGATTCCTTCGAAGGTAATGAACTTGCCTTTAACCATGAATGCCTGCTAGCTATGCCCTCGTTTATGACTATCTGCGCTGATACTTGTTGACAGCTTTGTTGTGGTCATCAAGGTTATCTGAAAACTGACTACTGCCATCGCCTTTGGCTACAAAATACAAATCTTTACCCGGCGCCGGATTCATTGCTGCATCAATCGCATCTTTGCCTGGCAATGCAATCGGTGTTGGAGGTAATCCGCTGCGGGTATAGGTATTGTAGGGTGTGTCAGTCAGCAAATCCTGTTTACGGATATTGCCATCGAAGCGGTCACCCATGCCGTAGATAACCGTTGGATCCGTTTGCAACAACATGCCGCGCCGCATACGATTAACAAATACGGAAGCGATCTTGGCTCGCTCAGCAGCTTTGCCGGTTTCTTTTTCTACGATAGACGCCATGATCAGCGCCTCATACGGATTATCGTAGGGTAAATCAGCCGTGCGATTAGCCCACGATTGTTTGAGCTTTTTCATGAGCTGCTGGTGCGCTTGTTGGTAGATTGTTAGATCACTAGTACCGCGCTCAAATACATAGGTACTGGGATAAAAAATCCCTTCGGGATGAGGAAAGCCTGGCGCGACTTTTTCCAGCAATTCCTCTACAGGTAAATTTGCGCTTTCCTGCTTTAACCATTTTTGCTTAGCTAGCTCGGCACGCATTTGAAGGAAGGTCCAACCTTCAATGATAGTGAGCGATTCTTTGATGGTGTTACCGCGAACTAGCTGGTCGAGTAAGCCAATCGGATTGGTGCCGGGCTCAAGTCGATAACTTCCCGGTTTAATCGCTGCCCCCTTACCCATGCCACGCGCCAAAAACTCCATCAGCCAGTGGTTCGCTGGTATGCCTTCGGCTTGCACTTGTTTCATAGCCGAGCGCAAGCCACTGCCGGGCGCGATATTGAATTCTATGGGCTGACCGTTGGGTGCAATTAAAGGGTCACGTACCCAATACACCAGAAAGGCGCTGCTGAGCAGCGCTGATAGGACGATCAATGCTACGAGTTTTTTTATTATTCCCAATGTCGACTCCCTCGCCTTGCTTGGCTGCGCTGGTTTTTAAGACTGCGCAGGCTTGTTACGGGCCTTCCCAACGCGATTTTCCGCGCGCCTCTATAATCCGTCCCGTAATGATAGCTTCCCACAGGGAATTACACCGAATTCATGGCTGAACCCTTATCTTCATGGCTGGATTTTCTTAGCAAACAGGGTGTGCCCGTTGGTGCAGCCTCGGCCTCAGAATCAGCCGCTGTAATGCCTCCTAATCTCCTAGAGCATGGATTTATCAGCCCCTTGATTGACCAAGGGATCTTGTCTATATCTGGCCAAGACGCGATAAATTTTCTTCAAAATCAGCTAACTAACGACCTCGCCAGTCTGGATGAGCACCACGCTCAGCTCTCCGGCTATTGCGCCGCGAATGGTCGCTTGTTGGCAACGGTTCTGCTCTGGAAATCCGGTGAGAGCATCTTGATGCTGTTGCCACACAGCCTGCTGGCGGCTTTTCAAAAGCGGCTGCAAATGTTTGTGCTGCGCGCCAAAGTGCAGCTGGAAGATGTCAGCTCTTCAATGGCCGCTATTGGTTTAGGTGTCGCTCAGCAGCACCCACTCGACCTGGCTGGACTTCCTGCACAAACCTTCGACTTATCAGCTTCATTGGATGGCCAACTGATTCGTATGCCTGATGCTGTTGGGCTGACGCGATATCTTTGGGTAGGGCCTCAAGAACATGCGCCAGCGCTATGGGCTAAGGCGGCGGCCCAAATTGACATTACCTCCCCTGCCGCGTGGCATTGGACCCAGATTCAAGCGGGTTTGCCACAAATTCTTGAGCCTACGCGCGAAAAATTTGTTCCTCAGATGGTGAATTTCGAATTGATTGGTGGGGTTAATTTCCGCAAAGGTTGTTATCCAGGACAAGAAATCGTCGCCCGCAGCCAGTATCTCGGTAAGCTAAAAAGACGCATGCAATTAGCCACGACAAATGCCACTATGGTCTTGCCGGGAACGGAGGTTTTTTCTGATGCGGATCCTGGACAACCTTGCGGCATGGTGGTTAACGCCGAAATTGGCCCCGATGGACGTTTAGCCTGCTTAGTTGAAATCAAGCTGGAACTTTTAGGCTCGAATATCCATCTTCAGAGTTTAGAGGGGCCGCGCTTGGCGTTCGGACCCCTTCCGTACTCACTGGAAGCGTCATCCTGAAATGGATTTATATGTCTACTATCGCGTGCAACATCACCATAGTGCTGAGCTGCAAGCGACGGTCATGATTATGCAAGAAAAGCTGAGTAATCTGCATGGGATGAATTTTTCACTTAAGCGTCGCGTTGAAAAAAACGTGGATTATCAAACCTGGATGGAAATTTATTTTTCCGTTTCAGATGAATTTGTAGATCTGTTGAAACTCGCCGTGAACGACGCCGGCTTAATGCGTTTGATTGATGGTGAGCGTCACAACGAAATTTTTGTGGATATGCCACCATGTGCCTAATTGTTTTCGCATGGAAGTTGCTGCCAACGTGCCCACTCGTCATGGCAGCCAATCGCGATGAATTTTTCAATCGTCCCGCCAAAGCAGCTGACTGGTGGGATGATTGCCCGGACGTTTATGCCGGACGCGATTTACAAGAAGGCGGTACGTGGTTAGGTATTAATCGGCAGGGTCGTTTTGCTGCCCTGACGAATATCCGTAATGGTCAGCCACGACGTGCTGACTTGCGTTCGCGGGGTGAATTGGTTGCAGGCTATCTTGATTCGGAACAGAGCGCCGAGGATTATTTAGCGAAGGTCCGACAATCTGCGGATCAGTACAACGGGTTTAATTTACTGATCGGCGATGGTGAGCACGTGTTTTGGTTCTCAAACGAGAATGACTCCGCCCCATTACTTCTACAGCCAGGTATTTACGGTTTATCGAATGGCAGCCTAGACACACCATGGCCCAAGGTAGTGCGCGCTAAGGCGCAATTTTCTAGTTTGCTTTGCCAAAGTGCGCCTGATGACGCGTACTTCGATATGCTTTCTGACACCACGCACGCAGCCGACAGTCGACTGCCAGATACGGGCGTTAGTTTGGAGTGGGAGCGACTGCTGTCACCTATTTGTATCGAGTCTCCAGACTACGGTACTCGTGCCTCAACACTCTTGAAAGTGCACGGTGCAGGCAGCGCTGAATTACATGAGCGAGTGATACGCTAAGCCGTTTTTCGAGTTGTTAATCCAATGTGAGACGCATCAGCCGATGTGGCATATCGGCCTCTAAAAATTCGTCACCTTCGGCAATAAACCCCTGTTTTTCATAAAACGCTAAGGCATGCGTTTGTGCGTGAAGGAGCAAATCTTTGTGACCTTCTTCCCGCGCCTGAAGTAATAGTGCTTGCAAGACTTCCCTGCCTAAGCCGCAACCACGTAAGGGTTTAATGACCGCCATGCGGCCTATATGTCCATCGGGTAGCAAGCGCCCCGTGGCGACTGGTTGACCTTCTTCGTCATATGCAATGGCATGAGTGCTGACTTCATCGCCCTCATCCCATTCCAATTCAATGGGTACGTTTTGTTCAATCACGAAAACTTCGATGCGGACGCGCTGCGCATCTTCACGCACACTTTCCCAATCACCCGTGATAATTCTAAAACTCATAGCTTGACTGCACATCCCGTTTCATAGGCTATCAGCACATCGCGCCAAGGTTGAGGTACGGGTTCGCTTTTTCGGATACGACTGTCGGCATGCACGTACATCATTTCACCTGAGACCAGCAGTTCATCAGCTTTGTAAATCTCTAAAACAAACCGCATCGAACTTCGACCCAACTCAGAACAGCGAACACCGATATCCAATACATCATCAAACCGTGCCGGTGCGTGATATTCGATAGTGGCTTTGCGGGCAAATAACTCTAAACCTGCTTCTGCCTGAGCGATCACGTCAGGTAAAGCCAGCTCGCGCCAATACTCGGTAAAGGCGACATCGAAATAATTTAAATAATTACCATTGAATACTATGGCCTGCATATCTACTTCAGACCAGCGCACGCGTAGCGCATGAAAAAAAGAAAAGTCGTGTCTAGCCATAATAAAAAATCAATTACTCAGTAAGAAAACGTTCAATCAGCTGATTCACTAAAGTAGGGTTTTCATGAACTATCCAATGCGTATAGTCAGGTAGTCGTTCAATGATTAAATCATCCACCAGTGATGGCAAGTCATCTAACAAAATAGGTAGTAGCGCTTTGTCTTGCAAACCCCAGATAACGCGCACGGGAACGTTGCAATGGAAATTTTTCGGATCGAGCGTAAGTTTGCCCGCACCCAAATCATCACCGTTGGGTGGATATAGCGGCGTCGCTCGATAGTAGTTAACCCCGCCACTGAGACCGCGTGCCCAATTAGCGTGATAGCGAGCACGTGTGGGCTCATCAAACCAATGATCAGAAGCGCGACCCATGCCCAGCATGAACTGCTCCATCACGCGGAAATTTTCTTTTGCTAGCGCTTCTTCAGAACCCGTCGCACGTAACCAATTCATATATGCGCTTGCCTCTTGCTGCGGCTTGTCATGCGCAAGCGCCATTGCAAAAGGATAGGGATGAGTTGAATTAATGATGATTAAACGCTGTACCAACTGCGGCTGGCCGATAGCGACATTCCACGCTGATGCACCACCCCAATCATGCGCAACCAGTATGCAACTCTCATAACCCAAGTGAGCAATTAACTGCTCAACATCTTGCGTAAGTAATTTGGGACGGTAAGCAGACACGTCAGACGGCTGATCGGAGAGATTAAATCCGCGCAGATCAGGCGCGACAGCATAATGCGTGGTGCCAAATACCTGTAATTGCTCATGCCATGCGTACCAAAATTCCGGGAAGCCATGCAAAAAAAGTATAAGAGGCTTACCGCGCTCACCCGCACTAGCGTAATGCAGACGAATACCATTCGGTAGTGTAGCGAACTGCCCCTCTTGTATGCTGGCCTTCACTAGGCTTGCCCCTTCAGACCCGCTTGAAGTTTTTCACGCACATGGGGTGCTGCTTCGTAGGGGTCGCTAGGGTTGCGGCCAGTGACAATATCTTCCATACGGCGCTGTACATTGCCTAACGCACCTGGGTGTGAATAAATATAAAACGTGTTGTCGCGAATCGCATCAAAAGTGCGTTGTGCGACATCAGCCGCACTGACCTTGCCCGAGGAGACCGCTTTTTCAAGGACTGCTTGCGACACTTGCTGACTGACTGTTGGACCTTCACTGGATTTCAAATCATCTGGCCGATTTTTATGTGATTGGCTAATACCTGTCTGCACAAAATAAGGACAAAGTACCGACGCACCGATAGGCGCTTCGACTAGAGAGAGATCGTGATACAGGCTTTCTGAAAGCGATACCACCGCGTGTTTGGATACGTTATAAATACCCATTGTTGGTGGATTCAATAAGCCTGCCATAGAAGCGGTATTAACGATATGGCCTTCGTAATGGGGGTCGCTTTTTGCACATTCGAGCATTAATGGTGTGAATACCCGAACACCGTTGATCACCCCCCAGACATTGACTCCAAGTACCCATTCCCAATCCGCGCGCGAGTTTTCCCAGATAAGACCGCCCGCACCCACGCCTGCATTGTTAAACACTAAAT
>CANGJE010000040.1 GCA_947454305.1 Oxalobacteraceae bacterium | reverse complement strand
TAGGCAGGCTAGCCGCATGTCTATTGGCATGGATTCCAACATCAAGGCAAACACTTCGACTGGAAGGCTTGCGATATCTTTTTCACCGGAGTGCTCCTTTGACAGCATGTATTCGCGAACCCATTCGCGGTCTAAGCCCTCGTTCTGAACCCAGTGATTTAAGGCGAGCTGAATTTTTTTCATCCACGTGTTTTTCATGTTTTCTCCATTAATAACGACTTGCACACCTTGAGCACCGTTACTCAAGCGCTGATGACCTTACTGATCGCACCCGTGAAATACAAGCTCTGCTTGTATTGATGGGTATCCCATACAACGTCAAACTACGAAAATGAACCTACACACCAGAATTCGACGTCGCCGACGACAAATCGGACTGTCTATGCAAGATGTTGCCGCAGCTTGCGATGTGACTTGGCAAGCAGTGCAACGATGGGAAACTCATGCGTCACCGCAGAGAGATAATTTATTTAAGTTGGTGAAAATTCTTGATGTGAGTATTGAGTGGCTTACGACGGGCATCGACAAAAGCACCGCGGCCAACACATCAGGATCATTAAAGCTCTCAAAAAAAGAAGCGCAGTTAGTCATGCACTTTCGATTGATGAATGAACAAGAAAGAGACAATGTATTACGTCAGGTGAATAAACTGTCGCAAAAATGTATAGATGAATTTGGAGGCGTTCTTCTTAAAACCAAGGAAACATCACGGGTCACGAAAAAGATTCCTAAAAACTACTGAGTTTATGGGATGGCGCGATTGAAATTGAGGTGCTAGCGTTCAAAAACTTGCTTTCAATTCAATATCAGGAGCGCTGCTCATGTTGAAATTAGTTAAAAATAGTTTTTCTTTGTTCGATAAAAAGTCGTCGTGTTCGAGCAAGGTGAAAAACTCTACGGAAGATAATTCTAACGAGTCGTCCGATCAGGAGCACGTCATCTCCACGCTTGAGAGCTTGCTCAAAAAAGCTAAGGATGGAGATATTTCTGGCTTGATGTATGTCGTCGCCACTGAGGGTGAAGATCATGGTGTCGGCGTTGCAGGCGAATATATTTCCAACACTCACACCGGCCTTGCTGCCTTTTGCCTCGTTTATCACTTGCTTGGTGATGAGATCAAAAAAAGTTCACCCCTCTGCTGGTGATCTAAACAAATTTCTTAGTTAAATAGCTTTAATAACTACATGATGTGTCGCTTTTTACCACGCTTAATTCGTAATACAAGCTGGGCTTGTATTACGCTGTCACTGTTTGCAATGCCTAATTTTTTTCTTTGATGTGGAATAACTTTTACACATGATGAGTAATCAAAAAAATTTAATTGATCACTGAGACGACTAACTATTTCAATGTAAAAAAATGGAAAAACGCTGCTACAACACAGCTGAATCGTTGGACTACCTCGGAATCAAACGTCGCTCATTCGAAGCTCATATCCTTCCTTCTCTGCACGGTAAGGGTGTGAGGATAGGTAACTGCATCGTTTTCGAAAAAATTGACCTTGACCACGCTTGGGATTCCTATAAAGTTTCTATCGGAAGTGAAGGCTTGCGCTCCCGATCGAAAGGAGAAATATGGGGCGCAGAAAAGAAATCGGAATTCTTCCGGCCGGTGAGGGCGGGTTCCTTGTCGACAGAAGATATAAGGGGCAGCGCGTTCGACGCCGCGGCTTCTCAAATACTTCAGAGGCGAAAGAATGGATGATCGCGGAAATGGAAAAGGTGCGTGTCTGCAACCTATCCGGAGCGCTAGAAGTCCGTTACTTCGAGGACGCTGCTACTCGCTATCTGGCTGACTACGCTAACAAGCCTAGCATCGAAACTGACATCTTCAATCTGAGGCCAGTGATGCCTTTCATCGGGCATTTACGTCTGGATCAGGTTCATGATGACACGCTGCGTCCGTTTATACGGGCGCGCAAGGCAACGATGCGCAAGGTTCGAATTGGACGGAAAGAATATAGAGAGCGACCGCTGACGAATAAAACCGTCAACCTAACTCTTGCAATCGTTCGTCGAATTCTGAATTTGGCAGCGCGTAGCTGGCGAGACGAGGAGGGGCGTACTTGGCTTGTTACTGCACCGAAGATCACTATGCTGCCGCTGACGGACTCTCGACCGCCTAGGCCGCTTATGTGGTCTGAGCAGAGAACTTTGCTGCCTCTGCTGCCTGACCATATCGCCAGTATGGCGCTGTTCGCTTTGAATTGCGGCGTGAGGGACGATGTGGTGGTGAGCTTGCGATGGGATTGGGAGATTTACCTCGACGAGCTTAATACGTCGATCTTTGTGGTGCCTAAAACGCACGTCAAAGGCGAGTTTGAACAAAAGACCGATATGGTCTTGGTCTGCAACTCGGTCGCTCAAAAGGTGGTCGACGCGCAGCGAGGGAAAAACGATGAGTTTGTTTTTTGCTATCGACGCGAACTTGGCAAGACGAGCAAGACTGATCAGGAACGGGAATGGAAGCCAATCGAGACCATAAACAACAGCGCATGGCAAAACGCTCGTTTTAATGCTGGTCTAGGTGACCTTCATGTTCATGATCTGAGGCATACGGTAGGCATGCGGTTGCGTGAGGCTGGGGTGAGAAAGGAAACGATCTCAGCTATTTTGTGGCACTCGAATGATTCAATCACTGATCATTATTCTGTTGCGATGGTGAGGGAAATTTTCGATGGCCTGGAGAAAATAAAAGACGAAGGGGGCACCTGGAACAAGTCCCTACAAACGTTAATTTTCGAATCTCGCGCAAAAAATGTCCACAAAGTGTCCACAGTAAAAAGAAAAACGGGCTAGCGCTTGTGGCGCTAACCCGTTGATTTTGCTGCTTTTTGTACTGGTGCGGCCGGCAGGAATTGAACCCACGACCCCTTGGTTCGTAGCCAAGTACTCTATCCAGCTGAGCTACGGCCGCGAAGGGCGAGATTATAACACTAGAAAAACTCTCTAGGCGCGATCTGGTAAATGCTCTGGTCTCCCGCAGATAGTTGGAAACGAGAAGTGCTACTTGAATAGCAAAGCTTCTGCAGATCATTGGGGTAGGGATATAGTTCCAACGATCAGCATTACGTGCCATGACTTCAGGCTGACGCCTTTTTATGCTTGGCATGCGCTTTGTGTTTTTTATGCGCTTTGGATTTCTGATGTGATTTGCCGTGCATAACTTCATGATGGTTTGCGAAAGCAGAGCTGGAAAAAAAGCAGATCATCATAGCGACTAGTACGTTTTTCATTTAAACCCCCTAGATTGAACTTGCTAAAAATTTATTTGCACCGACCTGCTTTTGAAAACAAGCGCTACATGTATCCAGACTAAAGTCATAAGTTCAGATTCTATACTGACTTCTACGCGGCGCTGCCGTTAATGGATAGTCGCATAGTTTCAATTTTCAGTGTGTTGCGTGTAGTACTAACCAAAATGTATGTCAGGAAAAAAGTGGATATTTAATAACCATTGAAAATTTAACTAAAAAATTCCCTGTTGTCTCCCATCATTTTTCGAAGTTTTTTAATGGGGACCTCACTGGCATCATGAATAGCTAACAGATTTTTAGCGGAAATAGGTATGGCTTTATGACGAATTTTAGATATTACTGAAGATGGAATTCCTAGTGCCTTACCTAATTCGCGGTCACTACTCATGTTTAATCGTTTTGCTATCTTGTCCAAAAAGAGTCCTGGCTCATAGCTGGATAGTTCGACTAGGTGGAGGCTATTTTTTTTCGGCGGATTCATTGAGCTATGACGCTTAAAATAGTTGAGCTTAGTGGGTCTATATATATATTATATTTAGAACTAATTTTGAGCTGTGCAGTTAGTCTAGTGTCTCATCCTGTCTGAGAACTTAAAAATAGTTGTCACCCATCTGACAAATTGCTGAAAATTTGTCAGCCTCAGTGAGGTATCCATGTGCGCATGCGCACTCTCTAAAATCATTTTACGTGTGTAAATTTTAAATCCCGCTTTTCGATACAACTCTTCCTATGGGTACGAAGGGAAATGCTGCATGCACACCGGCAGACGGAATGGAGGTGGAAAATTTGTTCCGGAAGCGGCAAATATTTTCCGCTATGGCTTGCCATACGATCGATGAAAGTTGGTTATTCCACAACGTCGATCGTCGACTTCTAGGATAAAAACTCGAATAATTTTCTGAAAAAAATACCCGAACATTCAACCGTCGAAAGACTATCCGCGGCCCCAGTAATTCCCCTATGGAGTGAAGGTGCTTAGTTATTCAATAAATAACTCAAAAGTGCGTTAAAAAGTTTGAACTTACGGAAACAATCCGGTTTCACCGCAGAAATATAAACGTGCATTTAACCCGCTAGCCAGCGACTCACTGGCACATCCGTTGCTAATACATGACTACCGTGATCTTTGACGGCACTTTGCGTCAGAGTCACTCACTCAACTTGTAGTTGGGTAGCGTGGTCGTGGCGCATGAGTCAGAAATTTTTGACTTATGTATGGCAGGCGAACTTTTCAGGGAGACCTTCACAAGAGGTTTCAATGAAAACGGAGGCATGTCAGGAGTGAGCGATCAAACGGCTACCAAATCACCCTTTTAATGAGAGGAGTCATTATGGGTATGCGCGTTCAATCCGGAGCAGCCGGAATGTCGCAAATGGGAGGAGCTAGTCGCTGGCAGCAGCGACGTCAGGACTTTAATCAACTGACTTCAGCACTACAGTCGGGTGATCTGAGTTCTGCGCAAAAGGCGTATGCGTCGATTTCGGCGAAATCGCCAGCCGCTGCCAATCCGAACAGCCCTCTGGCTGCATTGGGAAAAGCACTACAAGCGGGCGACATAGGCGCAGCGCAGCAAGCTCTCTCCGCAATGCACTCGGGTGGTCATCATTCTCAGCAAGCACCAATGACGCAGGCATCGGCAGGTAATTCGCCAGCTCTTGCTTCATCGGGTCTGGTTGGGACGTTAATCAACTCGTTTGCTTGATTGGTTCGCCAGTCAATCGGGATCCGGATCGAAAGAACTGGATCCCGATTTTTGAAGGATATAAAAATTATGCACAAGCTTGAACACAAAGGCCCGATTAGTAGTGTTGCGGCGCAAGGCGGATTGATAGCCACCGCTGGTTATGACAACCGTGTCATTTTATGGAATGACGCTACGCATGAGCCTATTAGTCAGGGCTTACATGATCATCTCGTTAATCATTGTGAATTTAGTCACGATGGAAATTATCTGGTAACTGCAAGTAGTGACTATTCTGCTCGAGTATGGCGGTTGCCTGAGATGCGATTAGAGGCGGTGTTGGGGGTGCATAAAGATGATGTGGATATGGCGACATTTTCGCCTGACGATCAGCTAGTTGCTACGTGCGCGCTGGATCGTGTGGTAAGAATTTTCAATCGGCAAGGTCAGTGCTTAAAAGAGCTATACGGCCATGTCGGCAATATTATTTCAGTGATGTGGTCTGCCGATGGCAATCAGCTAGTGTCATCTAGTGTTGATGGCACTGTACGCGAATGGGATGTTGAAAGTGGCGAGCAGCTTGCCTGTCATGACCTTGACGCCGTACGAACCGACACGATTGCATTTGACAATCAGGGCCAGATATTGGCCGGTGATGATCATGGACGAATTGCCATTATTTCAAAAACGGGGATTGTGTATCACCAAGCACATCGTGCCGGTATTAAAAAGTTGGTGTACTCCTCTGATAGAGAAATACTTGCTACATTAAGTTATGACCGTTCACTAGCGATTTGGAAAACAAATCTGGATGGCAGTCCACTTATTTGTTTGAATCGTACTGAAATTCCTGCTGTCATCTGGCCAAGAGCGGCAGCGGTTTTGGATGCTCACCGCTTGGTTGTGGGTACCTTTGGAACACGCTATGCCATCTACGATTGGACTAAAGATGCTTGGGATGTCGAGGATGTCAGCCCTGGTAACGGCATTAATGCAGTGATATGTCATGACGGCGCTGTGTTCACCGTGGGTGATGCAGGTAGTGTTTTGCGTGATGGTCAACTCGTCGCAGAGATGGGAAGCCTTTGCAATTTTTTAGTATCAGCAGATCGTGCACTGTTCACAGGTGGACAGTTAGGCACATTATTTGACGCTCTGACTGGAAAAACTTTATATCAGCATCATTCACCACTCAATTGTGGCGTGTATTTTTACAGTGCGGGTAAGCCGCATTTGGCTGTGGGTTGCTATACCGGTGAGGCTGTGATTTTTCGAATAGCTGATGATGGTCAGATCAGAAAAATAAAAACTCTCAAGGTCTTTGATAATGCTATCAAAGGTCTGGCAACTTCAGGAAGCCAATTATTTGCTGCATGTGCATCTACCGATATCGCATGGATTGATGGCGAATTTCTTGAGGTGATGAATAAGCAATATCGCGCTCATGAAAAAATTGTCAATGCATGTGCTTTAGTGGGAGACAAAGGGTTTGCCACGGTAAGCAGAGATAAAACTCTACGTCTTTGGATGAATGGGGTACAGGAAATTTATCAATCACCGCATCCTAATTCAGTCAAATCATTGTGCTCCAGCGCCGACGGTAGTGTGCTCATGACTGGAAGTTATGGGGGGACGATTGCAGGTTTCGACGTCAAAACTCGTTCGTGGATTAACTTCCGTCGTCCAACGACAGCAGGAATTTCATCGATCACTTACAACGAAAAAAATAACAATTTTCTCGCTGCTGCCTATGATGGCTCACTGCATGTCATTAACTAAACCATTTAAAAATTTATGAAACATATTTTGATATTTCCAGCTAGCCAACGTCATGACTCAATCAATCGAAAGCTGGCTGTATGGTTAGCTCAGCATTTAATTGGTAATGTGAGTATCGATGTATTGGAGTCGAATTCGGTAGATTTTCCTTTGTTTAATCAAGATCTCGAAACCGATTCTGAAATCATTCGAAAAATTATTCCGGTTTATAACCGATTTAATACGGCTGATGCCATAGTCATTGTCAGTCCAGAGTACAACGGTTCGGTATCACCATATTTAAAAAATTCTGTGGATTGGGTGTCGCGGCTATCTCGAATTGCTCCGGACCAGTATCTCAATCCGTTTCAGGAAAAGCCATTAATGCTTGCTTCTGCGACAGCAGGTGCGAGTGGTGGGATTTTAGGATTACAAGCTGCGCGACAAATTTTTAGCTTTCTAGGAAGTGTTGTGTTGGCTGAGCAGCTGTGTATGCCACGAGCTAACGCTGCATGGGATAGTGAAAGTAACCCGCGTGACTCCGAATTTGTTGAGTGGGCTTATCACGCTATGAATAGGCTTTTGACGTTAACCGGTCCTTCATCGATGTCAGATGAAACGTTTGAGCTGGCATTAGCAAGTAATTTTTAGGAGTCTATAGCATGGGCGTCATCAGCGAAAATGGCCACTGGCCAAAATTTAATGAGGTTTTATGTGGCGATATGACTGATCGCGAGCGTCTCGGATTGCCGTCACATTATGTGGAAGATCGTTTCGCTAATGATCAGGCTGCGCTTTATAAGCAATTTCATAAGTACGACACTGAATCGTTAGTAGCAATTACTTGCGCCGTCGATCAATCGCTTATTGCGCGCTATGTCGCTGGAAATATTCTTGCCCTCGTCGGTGATCCTCGCGTATCAACTTATGATCCCGATATGCTTACTCTACAAGGCGGCTTGATTTCAATTGGCTTACATACTGATGATGTGCCAACTGTACTTAAAAATTTCGACACACTGGGATTAAACGCTGCATGGATAGAAAAAGAATGTCCGCGACACCAGGCACACTTAACGACATTTCGTATCGCAAAATATCCTGTGACAAATCAAGAGTATCGCGATTTTCTAATCGATACGGGTTACCACGAATTACCTGACAGTTGGGCATTTCGACGTTTTCCGGTTGAACGTGCAAATCATCCGGTCTACACACTATCTGCAGAAGCATGTGATGCCTATGCGCGCTGGCTAGCAGTAAAAACTAATCGTGGTTTTCGGTTACCAACAGAGCATGAGTGGGAATACGCTGCTGCGGGTGCAGAAGGGCGTGAATTTCCCTGGGGCGAAACGTTCGATTCGCTGCTAGCAAATACTTGCGAGACGGGTATTTTCAATACGACACCTATCGGTATTTTTATTAATGGAGCTTCTCCATTTGGCGTATTAGATATGGCAGGTAATGTGGAAGAGTATGTATCCGATGTTTACAAACCGTACCCAGGTGGCGAAAACATTGATGATCATTTGAGCCAAATTCACGGCCTCTATCGAATTGCGCGTGGCGGAAGTTTTGCTCGTTTCAGAGATCTTGCTAGGAATCGTCGTCGTCACGGACATAATCCGCGTTCTGTTACTTATGCGATGGGCTTTCGTCTGGCTGAGACCATCTGATAAAAAATTACATAGATAGCGAATAAATATGAAAACCGATGAATTTGTGAAAGATCTGAGCAAACAACTCGATCTTGTTTGCGAAGCAAGTTGTCAGCTACCCACTCCGTGGGCTACATTTAATCTACATGTGTTTGTTGAGCAAGCAACTCAAAAAGAGCATCTCGCCATTTCGCTTGGAAATATAGGAGGCATATCACCTGCCTTATGCAGAATTCATTCTGAATGTATGACAGGTGATACTCTGTTTAGTAAACGATGTGATTGTGGGCCTCAGCTTGAATTATCGTTAAAGAAGATTGCAGAAGAGGGGAGCGGGCTACTTATTTATTTGAGACAAGAAGGACGCGGTATTGGACTGACCAACAAAATAAAAGCTTATAGCTTGCAAGAAAAGGGATTAGATACGGTGACATCAAATCACTATCTGGGGTTTGGTGATGATGAACGAAATTATGATTTGTGTCAGCCGATCCTATCTTTTTTTGAAATTAAAGCAGTTCGTCTGCTAACTAATAATCCTAAAAAAATTCACGCTTTGGAAGCTCTGGGATTTGATATACTTAGGGTGCCGTTGGTTACCACACCGAATAAATTCAATACATTTTATTTGAATACAAAAATTCATAAGATGGGCCATCTGTCTGATTTGTTCAAACCTTCCGTAAATCCTGACATATCCTGATCGTTAAAAAATATGCCACATTTACTAATTATTGATCTACCGGGTGGAAATGATACGGATATTGTGGATGCTGCTATTCGTATGGGCTGCGAGTTCAGCTTTTTGACATCCGATCTCGGGCATTATCAACGTCAGGACACGGTCTTCAAAAAATTGAGTCAGGCATTCACATGTCTAGAAATTAAAAATTTTAACTACGCCAAAGTACAGGCAGCAGTTGTAAAGCTGAATTTGATACATCCGATTGACGCCATAATCAGTTTGCTAGATACACGATTGATTGAGGCAGCAAAAATTGCTGCGAAGCTCGGGCTTCCCTATTTAAACCCCGAGGCGGCTACTCTTTTGCGCGATAAAAGCTCAGTGCGGCAGCGATTGTCAGAAAAAGGAATTTCACAACCAGCGTATTTAAAGGCAGAGACTACTAGCGAACTAATTAACGCGGTTGAGCAATTAGGGCTGCCAGTGTTGATCAAACCGGTCGATGGATATGGATCTCAGAATATCGTCGTTTTGCAGGAACAAGCCGATCTTGATCCTTGGATCAGTCCCCTAGAGGACATGCTGCCGATTGGTGCCGATTATGGACTCGGAGTTCACGGGCGGGATAAGCTGGTGGTAGAACGTTTTCTATCGGGACGTCTGTTGGGGTGTGATACGTTGACCTTCAAAGGTAAGCATCAATTACTAGGTGTTCACGAAAAGAAGATGTTTGCCCCTCCATCATTTGCGATACAAGGTGGAACTTTCTGTTCCCGCTCCGCAGAGCACGAGGTAATTGAAGACTATGTTTTCTTTGTATTAGACGCAGTTGGATTTAATTGTGGTGCAGCCCATGTCGAAATCATGGTGACTAAAGAAGGGCCGCAACTAATTGAGATTAATCCGAGGCTGGTCGGAGCAAAGATTGCTCGCTTGAGCAGTCATGGATTAGGTTACTCAGTTCATGAAGCATTAATACGACTTCATCTTGGTTATGCGGATCGTCCACTGCCGAATAGTCGCAGACCAGCAGTGGCCGTCTCGCGCTGGATAGTGGCACCATGTGCGGGCTTGATGAAAGATTTATCTTTGCCTGATCAGAGTGATCGTCGTATCAAAGAGATCGATATTTTAGCAAAAGCGGGTGATAGGGTTAATCCACCATTCGAGAATGCGGACCGACTGGGAGTTGTTATGGCCGCCGGTGATGCCAGTGACGATATTGAGAATTTTTTGGATCAATTCGTTAAGCTCATCGATGTGATAGTTCAGCCGGTTGGCTAATAGTAGGGTGCTTATATTGTACTTATAGTAAATTTCAAACTTGGATTAGACGTGATTTCAAAATTAGTGTTTAATTAACATCAGCTTTTATCTAATTTGAATTGAGCGAATTTATAGTTGTTTCAAAATTTTCTATCTTGACGGAAAATTAAGTATTAGACTAAACAGCCAGACATCAGGATACAACATGTATGTCCCGCCACACTTTGACGTATCCAACCCCGAGGTCTTACATGATCTGATCGCGCATCACCCATTGGGTGTGTTGATCACACAAAGTGAATCCGGTCTAAATGCTAACCATATTCCATTTGAGTTAGATGCGAGCGGTTCAACACATGGCATCCTAAGGGCACATGTGGCACGTAACAATTCTGTTTGGCAGATGTCTACAAACGGCGATGAAGTCTTAGTCGTTTTCCAAGCAGAGGATGCGTATATTTCACCTAACTGGTATCCCAGTAAGCACGAAACACATCAGCAAGTACCAACTTGGAATTATCGAGTCGTACACGCGTACGGAAAAATAACTATTCACGACGATGAAAAATACGTGCGTGCACTGGTGGGTCGTCTAACCAAAAAGCATGAAGCAAATCAGCCTAAACCTTGGAAAATGAGTGATGCACCGCGCGACTACATGGAGATGATGGTCAAATCTATTGTGGGTATAGAGATTGAAATTACACGGATGATTGGGAAATTTAAATTAAGCCAAAACCGTGAAAATCGTGACCGTTTGAATGCAGGTCAAGTGCTGGTAGAGCAGGGTAATGAGACATTAGGAAAAGCCATGTTGGATGGTGTGGCTCCCGCCAAGTAGTTCAACGCACTGATAAAGATCTATTGAGACTTAATCCGTAGAAGATCCGAAGGGTCGATATTCGTCGCCCTTTCTTTCTCATTCAACTCGTTACTATGCGTTGTTCTACGCAGAGAATTATTAGTTATGCTCGAATTTATGGCTTCACGTGCTTTGATCAAAAAACGCGCGCAGTAGATAACAATAAAAATACCTGTGATGTCTCCCACTAGCATGACCCAAATGCCATTCAGCAGGTTAGTGCTTTCACCAAACGCATAAACGATTAGCTGTAAGCAAGTGCTATTAAGTAAAGCGAAGACCAGAACAATTGCCAGTAGTTTTTTCCAGTTCAAGTCAGACAAATCAGCTTTTAATTCAATTTTTTTTACGTAACATCCGCACGCTCAGCCAGGGAGCCAGCCCACTCACCACAGCAAGCATTAATGTCAGCGGATAATTTTCTTTGAACATAAATAAAACAGACCAAAGAAATCCGACTAAAGCGATGGCTAATGCACCGGTAAAACCGGTAACCATCACCATAAAAATTTTTAATCCACTAGGTAAGTGAACTATGTGAGCACCAGGTACAACGTACAGTGCTTCTGTTAATGCGTTATTCAAAAAGAAGAGCGTGCCATAACCGATCACTAAGTACGTGAACAGTTGAACTTCTTTTTTTAGTGCATCAGTCATTTATCACTGGCTTTTACGGCTTTGCTCATTAGTTTGGAGAGTTTTTCAAAATACTGTAACGAAGCAGGTGTCAGTTCTAATTGCTTACGACGAGCATCTTCTGTCGGAGCTAGTGCTATCCAACCTTTTTCGCGCATAGATTGCAGGCGGCCGTGCAGCATGGCGGGCGAGCCTAATTCCGATTTGTTCATCAGATCTTTGACCGACAGTCGCGCTTTCATGACGTGTGCATCAGCGACGATTTCTAATATTTTTTCTTCGATGGGTTCCAGGCCGGGCAGAAGCGGGACTTCTTTTATCGCTTTGGCTAGATGCAGAAAACGTAGATATGCACTGGTTGGCTTTGATTTCATGTCGTTGGTAACTAAATAGTGGTTTATTTTTCGGTTGAACCGTTACACCCTATTTTAATACGATGAGTGAGCACTCATAAATATTTTTTCTTGTGAATTTTATAGCGAGCTACCGTCGTTGTGGTACCCGGAAGTTTCAGAAGTAAAGTTTTGCAGTAATGACTAAGGCCATGTTTCGTTTTGAATTAATCAGTACCTTAATAAAGTTATCAAAATAAAAATTCATCTAGTTTTGCTCTTAATTTGAATGCGCAAAAATCTTCGCTACTGATCTCATCGGTATTTGGATAGTGAAGGCCTATAATCTGATCCCTTACAAGTTTTTTATCTTTGTCCAGAAAACCATGAATAGTCCCGCTTACGTCATACCTAAAGAACGCCGCTCAACTGGGCAAGAGATTCATCGAATTGTCGTTGTTGGTGGTGGCGCAGGCGGACTGGAGCTGGTTACTCAACTGGGTGATTCGCTGGGTAAATCAAGAAAAGCCCAAATCATTTTGGTCGATAAATCTGCAACGCATATTTGGAAGCCACTACTGCATGAAGTGGCAGCGGGCAGTATGGATCCGAGCGCCCATCAGTTGGAATACGTCGCTCAAGCGCGCTGGCATAACTTCGAGTTTTATCAAGGTGCGTTAATGGATGTCAGCCGCGATGAAAAATGCCTTCGCGTAGCGCCAGTGTTAGATGAAAATCAGAATCCGATACTTCCGGAACGAGTTATTCCTTACGACACGCTAGTGCTTGCTATAGGCAGCGTAACGAATTTCTTTAATGTGCCGGGTGCAGAAAAGCATGCCATGGCCGTTGATACCGTTGTTCAGGCAGAGACGATACGCAGACGTATTTTGTCGGCATGTATGCGTTCGCAGAGTGCAGCTTTCCAATCGGCTGATGCGCCGGTCAAAAAAGTGCATCTGGTGATTATTGGTGGTGGTGCAACCGGTGTTGAACTGGCCGCTGAGTTACGGAATACGGCTGAAGTTCTTGCAGCGTATGGCCTTCATAAGTTAGACCCACAAAAAGATGTGCAGATTACTTTGGTTGAGGCTGGGCCTCGAATTCTTCCGCCACTACCAGAAAAAATTTCAATAGAAACGACTCGATTACTGGGTTACTTAAATATTGATGTAATGACGGGAGACCGGGTAACGCAAGTCACGCCCGATGCCGTGCTGACTGCCAGCGGTAAATCTTTACCCAGTGATCTCACCGTTTGGGCAGGCGGTATCCGTGTGCCAGCTATGTTGCGTGACATGGGTTTAGAGACGAATGGTATTGGGCAGATTATCGTTTCCAACACGCTGCAATCGGTATCGGATAACGATATCTTCGCCTTCGGTGATTGTGCGGCGTGCTCGTGGGGTGACTCAGGAAAAATCGTACCGCCTCGTGCTCAGGCGGCACATCAACAGGCGTCTACTTTGGTAAAAAGTATGCACCGCTTATTAGCTAAGAAACCACTACCGGTTTTTACTTACCGAGACTATGGTTCGCTAATATCGCTGGGTAATTACGAAGCGGTTGGAAATTTGATGGGCCGAATGGTGGGGCGCTCGGTGAAAATTCAGGGATTTTTAGCAAGGATGCTTTATTTATCGCTGTATCGAAACCATCAAATGGCCTTGCATGGATTTTTCAGAATGGCGGTTGACGCACTGGTCGATTGGCTGAGGCATAACACTAAGCCTCGAGTAAAACTACACTAATTGTGCTACTGGCATTAACTGCCGTAGCAGGTGTGCGTTTGACGATGACTTATCTTCTTGGCGAAGAAGTACGCTTCGCTTGTCCTTCAATATGGCGGAAAGTAATGCGACCCTTGCTGAGATCGTAGGGTGATAATTCGAGTGTGACTTTGTCACCTGCCAAAATACGAATGTGATGCATACGCATTTTTCCGGCGGTATAGGCGATTAAGGTGTGACCGTTTTGTAGTGTGACGCGATAACGTGAATCGGGCAGCATCTCATCAACGACGCCCTGCATTTCCAGCATTTCTTCTTTGGCCATAGTGCTCCAGCAGTGTGCGATAGGTTAAACCCGCTGAGGGGTTTTTTATCAAGGAGTGCTGGAGATGGTTACCGTTACGTAGAACGTTGCGGTTGGTCAGCTTTCACGCGGCTTGATCGGAGGGTGATTCGTTCGAAGAACGAACCTACGCGCGCATTATAGTCGCTTTATCCTATTCAGACGTTAAATTCACTCAGCCCTCGCTTTACGTGCGAGGGATATTGTTGATTACGCAGTCAAAGCGAGTCGCTATTCAGCTTAGCGAATAGCGCAGCTAAACAAAATTAACGTGGCGCGGGTGGGGGTGGTGGTGCTGCCGGTGGGGGTGGTACGGGTGCGCCGGGCGGTGGTGCTTTGGGCGCGGATCGCTGTTCGGTAGAGAACATACCCGCAGGGACCGGCACTCTATGTCCAGCGCCGTACATGCACTGTATGTAGGCATGGTCGTACATAGTTTGACTGGTGCCGCGCTCATATCGTCCAGAATCTGCTCCTGCGACACTACCAAACAGCAAGCCTGTGCCGGCGCCGACGGCCGCTCCATTACTTCCTCCTAATGCAGCGCCAGCGGCTGCACCAACAGCGGTTCCAATCACGGCGCTATTGATTGTTGAGTCTTGCGAGGTCTTGCCTGGTGATTTACCACCTAACTGGCGCATCGCGTAATCACGGCAAGCGACATCGTCACGTGAAAATTCATCAAATGTTTTACCCGAACCTTGTAACACCAAAACACTAGACCCTACAGGTGCCGTGGTGCAGCCTGCCATGATCAAAAGCAGGGATAAAAAAATGATGACTTTTTTCATGGTTAGCGGTTCTGTGTTGAAGGGGGTACGGGTGATACACGTTGCCAAGGTTCTGGACAATCTTTGGTATAAGGGTAATACGTTTTAGAGGATGCGCAATAGTACCAATCACTCGATACTTGAGCAGCAGGTGGCGCTGCTTGTTGTGGAGTTTGCTCAATATAGATCGGTGCTTGTTGCTGCACGATGATGGGTTGCGATGGGTAGTAAACCGGCGGCGGGTAATAGTATGAATGAGGGTAGTAAAACCCGGGGCCAAAATACACACCCACGCCGACACGGCCGTGGTGTGCTGAGGCTAATCCTGGTAAGAAAAGTCCCACTAATACTAACGATAGCAAGCAGGTAATTTTTTTCATAGTTGTCCCGTATAACGATATTTCTATGACCTTAGCTTAGCGATAAAAGTTGACGCGTGGCTGACGGATAAAGCAGAAATTTGTAACAGGATGTTAGATCGATTCTGTATGGTTAACTGAGGGTGTTCATGCAGTAAGTCGATGTTTGATGAATGCTATTTGACGCTTGGCAAGGTGACGCCAGTTTCTGAGCTGGCCTTGGGATTGACTGCTTCCCAGTCTTCAGGACAATCGATGATGTAAGGGTAGTAGGTTTGCAGTGAACGGCAGTAATACCAAACATACTCAGACGGATTATCTTGTGGGGCATCTTTTTCTATGTAGACCATCGCTGGCGGTGCGGCATAGATGCTGGGGCGTGGGGACGGATAGGGAAATCTCATGATTCCAAAAACGCCGATTCCGAATGAATGATGGCGATAACGTGCTGCGGCTGCATGAGCGGCCTTAGTAGCACCAGCTGGCTTTGGCGCTGCTAAACTTACCGAAAGTGGCATCAGCACGAAACAGCAGATGCCAAGGATATTCCATGCTATTGCATGGCTTTTTTGTTTGGATGAGCTTTGCGCTGCAGCTGACATGATCAATGGCGGCAATGGAGTTGGCCGAGTTGACTAGGGGTTGAGTTTATCTGGCCTCCAGCGCCCCTAGCAAGGGCAAGCCTATAGCTAGTAGATAAATAGGCGGTTTGCTGGAGGCAAGAGGCTGATTGTGCTAGCCTTCTTTCCTTTTCATCGCACAGGTTAATTCGGAGGACAGATGGATCCTAAGCAAGCTGCTCACATACTAGGTGGATTTGCGACCGAGAAGCGGGTTCGGATACTCAAGGCGCTCATGTCCGCTGGAGAGAGTGGCCTTAGCATTCTCGAGCTTTCAAGGGTGACGGATACTACCGTTGCTGATATCGGGTCCTCGCTCGAGTCGCTTGCGTCTTTGGACATGATCAATATTTCTCTCGTCAATAATGAGCGCGTTCTTGTTCCGAATCGCAAAGTACTAGATAAAATCTTCGGGGAATTTTACGAGCGCTACGTGGTTCAGCGTAAAAGTAATTCTGAATCCACTAGTGGATGAGATATCAATCGGTTGCTTGACTGATCATCAGATATTTCAGATCAATATATTTTAATGCGTTGACGTGCGTGCATTCCAAGACCACTGTCGGCGCAACCCCCGCATCGAAGGCTTCTTTCCAGCGCAACGCACATAAGCACCAGCGATTGCCAGGTACTAAACCTGGAAAACGTAATTCAGGTCGTGGCGTAGAAAGATCGTTGCCGCGCTGTTTGGAAAACAGTAGAAATTCTTCAGTCATTTCTGCGCAGACCACATGCGAGCCACGATCTGATTCATCCGTATTGCAGCAACCATCCCTGAAATATCCCGTCATAGGGTCGGTTGAGCAGGGTTTTAAAGGGGTTCCGAGAACGTTGATGGCCATAAGTGGATCTTTTTTGTGATAGCTATACAGCGCATACTACAAACGATATTGATTGCGGTCCTGTTTACAGGTTGCAGCGCGGTACGACTTGGTTACGATCAAGCAGATCATCTCGGGTATTGGTGGGTTGATCACTACCTCGATCTGAGTTCTGATAAGTCTCGTCAGTTTAAAGCGGATCTGAAAGCCTTGCACGCCTGGCACAGACAAACTCAACTTCCAGAATATGCACGGCTAGCCAGCGAACTCAGCGCTCGCATGGGTGGAGAAACTAGCTCGACAGAGGTCTGCGACAACATTCAAGTGTTCCGAGAAAAATTCGATCTTCTGTCACGTCAGAGCGTGTCGGTCTGGGCTAGGCTGGCCCAGCACTTGGGTCCCGAAGAAATTAACTATCTGCGAAAAAAATTTACTCAAGAAGACAAGGACTGGAAAGCTAAATGGCTTGATGCTGATCTTGAAAAAATTCACAATCTTCGTTATGAAGATTGGTTACGCAGAGCAGAATTGTTTTATGGTAGCTTAAACCACGATCAGAAAATGTTTATTCAGCAATCGATTGTTCATTCATCCTGGGATCCGCGCATTAGCTGGGAACGACGCCAGCAGCGTCAGCAAAAAATCATCGCGGTACTTGAAAAAATCAGATTACAGCGTTTGAGTCAGTCTGATGCCGAAGTGGAGTTAACGCTCGTCATCGAGCAACTACTTAATCCAGAAGATCCTAAGCAAGCCGGCATGCAACGCAAGGTGATTGATGAGGCGTGTATGAATTTAGCCGGTTTACATCAACGAACAACACCAAGGCAGCGGCTCCATGCGAGTGAAAAATTCGGCGATTACGCGAATGATTTTCGTTATCTCACACGTAGCCGTTAACGATGTTTGCGAATTGAATAATGTAGATTAGGTTTTGTAGCGGAACCCATGATGTTTGAGCGGAAGTGAACGAATGCGTTTACCCGTGGCGCTGAATAAGGCATTCATCATGGCCGGTATAACACCGCCTATGGGGGGTTCGCCGACGCCACCCCAAAAGCCGCCGCTAGGGACTAGTACACTAACGACTTGCGGTGCATGGCTAATACGCGCCAAGGGGTAGTCACCAAAATTACTTTGTTTGACAGCTCCTTTTTCAATGGTGATGTCTTCAAACATTAAGGCGGACAATCCCCAGATAACTCCACCTTCAATCTGCGCTTTAACGGCATCAGGATGAACGACATAGCCGCTATCAATCGCGACCGCAACTCGCTTCACATCGATAACGTTGCCTTTGCTTACCGAGAGTTCAACCGCAGCTGCGGTGAAGCTACCATACGAGTCCACTACTGCAATACCGCGATGTATTCCTTTACGAGCTGGTTTGTCCCAGCCTATGGCCTTAGCGGCGGCATCCAATACAGCCTGATCTTTTTTTCCTTCCAGCAGAGGGCGGCGGAACTGATAAGGATCTTTACCTGCTGCATGAGCTAACTCATCAATAAAACATTCACGGTAAAAAGGATTGTTGGTATGCGCAACCGCGCGCCAAAATCCAGGAGGGATGTGAAATTCTTTCAGCACGTATTCATTAGTAAAGTTTGGCACAGCATAGGGGTTGTCACGAAACACACGCGTATTGATTTGATCAATGCCATCTTTAACGAATTGTGGAAAGACATTGAGTGCAATTGATTGATCCGATTGTTTCACTTCCCAACCTAGCCAATTGCCGTCTTTATCCAATCCTCCGCGCAGCTTAACGAGTGATACCGGACGATAGCGCCCTTGTCGAATATCTTCTTCGCGTGACCATTGCAGTCGTATCGGTGTGCCAGGCACAGCCATCGCAATTTTCACTGCTTGTTTGGTGAAATCCTGATGCGGGCCACGACGTCCAAATGCGCCACCTGCATGCATTTTATGAATTTGAACTTTATCAAGCGGAAGGCCAGACACAGCTGAGGCGGCAGCAATCGAAGCTTCACCGTTTTGTGTGCCCACCCAAACCTCGAGGCTTTCAGGGGTAAATAGCGCTGCGGCAGTTTGTGGTTCCATCGTTGCGTGATTCACAAAGCCTGTGTGATATTCCGCTTCAAGCACTGTGTGCGCATTCGCCAGCGCTTGTGCTGCATCGCCATCTTTGCGAGCAACGGGTGCATTGGGCATAGCGATGCCTTCTCGCAGACTTTGCATAATGCTCGCGCTAGAGACATCACCCTTGCTGCCGTTTTCCCATTCGATTTTTAGAGCTTTGACGGCTTGATTGGCTTGCCACCAATTGGTGGCGAGTACGGCTACCCACTCTTCACTGGCAACGACATGTTTTACACCGGGCATCGCTTTAGCTTTAGCATCGTCAACGCGTTTTACAAAGCCACCAAAAACAGGGCTTTGAATAATCGATGCGTGCAGCATTCCTGGCAAGCGAACATCGGCCGCATAAATTTGCGAGCCGTTGACCTTGGCTGGAATATCAAAGCGCGCCGGTGAGGTACCTGCGATTGTCCAGTCTTTGGGATTTTTTAATTTTGGATCTTCTGGAACAGGTAGCGTGCTGGCGAGTTGAGCGAGTTCGCCATAGCTTGCACGTTTTCCTGAAGGATGCGTAACCACACTTTTTTTAGCGCTACATTCTGCGGCTGGCACATTCCATAATTGCGCTGCGGCGCTGATTAACATTTCACGTGCAGCAGCACCACCTTTGCGAACATATTCGTTTGAATCACGGATGCCACGACTACCACCCGTCGACATATCTTTAAATATACGATTACGACGCATGTGCATGTTTACATCGGCGTACTCGGGCTTCACCTTGCTCCAATCGCACTCGAGCTCTTCAGCCACTAGTTGTGCCAATCCAGTGAAGCTACCTTGACCTAATTCGGATCGCGCGATACGTATTACTACCGTGTCGTCAGCATGGATTACCACCCAGTGTGTAACTTCGGGAGTATTACCATCAGCGGCCGCAGCAGAGCCTTGCACACCCAGCACAAAAGCACCGGTCAGTGCAGCGGATTGTTTTAGGAAGGTACGACGATTAGGCTGGGTGAGCGACAGAGTCATGCGGGTCTCCAGTAAGCAAAGTTGCGATTGGCCAGCATTTTACTCTGATGCGACGAACTCAACGTTGAGCGATTCGGCAAAAAAAAAGCCCTGACTAGCAGGGCGTGAAACCAAGGAGGGTTTTAAAAAAAATCAGAATTCGTATTCCAGTTGCATACGCAAGGTATTGCCGCGAACACCTTCCCCATCAATAGAATTTTTACCTACGAGGTAGGCTGCGTTGTATTTAATAGCCTGACGACCACCAAGGGGGAATTTTCCAAATACAGCGGGACCAAAGCGATGCCCCTGATCGCGCGTGGCATACCAACTATCCCAGTAACCGAGATCACCAAATCCTTGAAAGCCGAATTCGAGTTCGCGGCGATAGCGATATTTACCCTGCACTTGATAGTAAGCCGTTGCCCGACTAGGTTCTTCGGCGTGGTAATAGCGTTGGATCAGAAAATTAGCGTTCCACGTCGTCTTACCAATATCTGTTTGAAACAGAGGTCCCCACGTTAGCTCATAGCCTTCAGCGCGATCTTGTGGACGCTCTATCTCAACCAGAAAACCGATATCGACAGGATATTTGCCTGTTTCAGTTAATTGAAAACGGTTTTCCCATTCCACCGCATCAAACGTAGTTGGGCCTCCAGCACCGCGCGCATACTTAAAATACACCTCGGTAAACCAGTGTTCATTCACACCGTAGCCCAGACCGATGCTCGCAGCTGAAGCATCATTCGATTCACCTTTGGAATTGCGACTGCCGAATTTGAAATCGATCTCGCGTTCGCCTTCTTCAACGGTGGTGCTGTACACATACTCACTAGGCCCTGCAAAAACTGGCGCGCACAGCCCCCCTAAGACCAGTGAACTGGCCACTAAGATTTTTTTCATGATGATTACGCTTGAGTTGGTTTTAAAAGCTGTTCGGACTGATGTCGCTTCACTAGTGCAGAGCAGCCGACTATGGTTGCCAGCGTGCCGGCATAGAAAAGAATTTGCATACCACTAGGCGCAGATTCATAGCCTATGAGTACATGCAGGATAGAGCCGAGCAATGATTTTGTAGGCAGTAGAGCTGTGGTATCCCACAGCGGTGTAGCGAGTGCAGGAATCCAATCAGCCTGAATCAAGAAGCGCGCCATTTGTCCTGCCAAGCCAGCAGCGAGCAGCACCAGCAATGCACCTGTGACAGAGAAGAACCAACGCAATGGAATTCGCATCAAGCCCAAATACATGATCATGCCAATGACCGCGCCGCCGGCCAGACCTAAGGCGCCACCAGCAAAAATGTCCGTCAAGCTGCTGCTACCGCCCATAGCCATGCCGTGTAAGAACAAAACGCTTTCAGCACCTTCACGTAACACTGTTAGTGCGACCAAAATGGCGATGGCTGAAAGTTCACGTTGACCATCTTTAACCGCTGTACCTAGATGCCGTGCATCGCGTGCCAATTCGGCACCGTGTGAAGACATCCAAATGTGGTGCCAGGCAAGCATCAGCACCGCGACACCAATTACGGCGGCATTGAATAATTCTTGGCCACTACCGTCGGCTAGTTGAGCAATTGTCTCTGTCAGACCGGCGATGATTGCTGATCCGATTAATCCAGCCAGAACACCTAAACATAACCACAATCCACGGCGATCAACGCCACGCGTGGCTGCCGCAACGATACCGAGCACCAATGCGGCCTCAAGGGTTTCGCGGAAAATGATAATGGCTGGACCAAACATGGTTGTTTACTCCGCAATGACGAGGCCGCGAGCGGTCGCCTGATTGAATTCACCGAAGAAGGGATATTTTCCTGCTTTGAGCGGGCCAATGAAGATACTGACCTTGGATTTAGGCGCGACGATTTTTTCGCGATTCAACTCATGGCTTTCGAATTCTTCCGGCGTGGCATCTTGGTTTTCTACGATCAGCTTTACTTTTTGACCGACAGGAACGCGTATTTCAGATGGCACGAAATGATGATCCTTGATCACCAGCGTGAACTCTGTGTCAGCGGCCAGGCTGAACAGCGGGGCAAACAGCAAGGTAGCAATAACAAGGCGCAGTTTCATGATGGGAGGTTCTCCGTTTCAGCGATTTTTACGAATGATAATAATTCGCATTTAGATTGTCAACTGATTTTCCTCGCGGGATCATTCCTACTGTTTACAAGCTATTTTTATGACAACTCATTGAATTTATTGGAAATATTACCCTAATGCTAGGTCGCTAAGGAGTTCTTCTGGGGTATATCTAGCAGCTTGTCTTACAGAAAAACTAGCTGGGTAGCCAGAAAAACCGCCGGTTTTCACCTGTTACACTGGAATCTTGTTTCTATCGGAGTCGTCCATGAATCTAGAGTCGATTGGCTTAATCGTGATATCCGCTATCGCGGGAGCCTTGCTCGCCTGGCTAGTCGTGAAGGCTCGTTACGGTCAAGAGTTAGCGACTCGTGGCGAACGCTTACGATTACTAGAGCTCAATCAGGATGGCATGCGACTTGAGCTGGTTCAGGCCCAACGAACCCATCAACAATTACATGAGCAGCTAGCGACTCTGGGGCGCGAGCTTGCCACTGCCACCACGCGACTAGAAGAAGAACGTCGTCAGGCGGAAGAAAAATTATCTCTGTTGCGTGAAATGAGTGAGACCAGTCGTAAAGCACTCACTGATGAATTTAAAAATCTCGCCAACAGTATTTTCGAGGATAAATCGAAACGCTTTACTGAACAAAATCTTGAAGGCTTGGGTCAGATACTGACTCCGTTTCGTGAACGACTCACAGAATTTAAAACGCGTGTCGAAGAAATGCATCATCAAGATGCGCAGCAACAGGCCTCACTAAAAACTGAGCTGACGCAGTTAAAAGAGCTAAATCGTCAGATGACAGAAGAAGCCCATAGCCTTGCCACTGCCTTAAAAGGGCAATCCAAGATGCAGGGTAATTGGGGTGAGTTAGTCCTTGAAAATGTACTGGCTCGTTCTGGCCTTCAAGCCGATCGCGACTATCGACGCGAAGTCAGCTTCACAACCGAGTCTGGCAGGCAGCGGCCAGACGTGATCGTTTATCTTCCTCAGCAAAAGCATTTGATCATTGACGCTAAAGTGTCGTTGAATGCGTATACCCGCTATGTGAATGCTGATGATGAACTCGATCGTAAAGCAGCGCTGCGCGAACACGTGCAAGCGGTATCGGATCGAATTACCGAGTTAGCTGATCGTCGTTACTTCGAGCTGGGCGAACTCAACTCACCCGATATGGTGTTTATGTTTATTCCGATTGAGTCAGCGTTTGTTGAAGCCATGCGCGCCGATGAGCAGCTATTTCAAAAAGCGTTGGAGCGTAATGTATTAGTCGCTACACCGACCACCTTGCTGACTAGCTTAAATATCGTGCGTCAGCTGTGGCGCTTCGAGCACCAGAATGCGCATAGTGCAGAGCTGGCTGACAGTGCCTCGCAGTTGTATCAAAAATTTCTAGGCTTTATTAGCTCTATGGAAGATTTGGGGCGTAAACTCGATTCAGCAAAAGCGAGTTACACGACTGCCTATTCTCAGCTGTACAGTGGTCGTGGAAACCTGATTAAGCGCGCCAAAGATTTTGAACGTTTGGGCGTGGCCGTGCAGAAGGAATTGCCGCAAGAATTGGTCGATAAGGCTGAGCTGGAATTGGACTACCTTCCTTCTGTTGACGAGCTAAATAGCGAGGATAAAGATAGGGCTGCCTGACAACGCGCCTATGACTCACGCTTGATGCATTGCAGCGTGCTTTTTTTTTGGACTCATGACTAAAATCATACCGATTCTTCCCACATGAGGAGGTTGATATGGTCCGAGCATTGCTGTTGCGTTGCCTCAGGTCGTTACCTATCCTGTTGGCAGTTTGTCTGGTTTGCCCTCAACTCGCCAGCGCACACGCGCTGAGCAAACAAGAGTGTTCTGAGGGGGCTGACTTCATTCGTAATGCCGCGCTTTCACGCGATAGCGGCATGTCTGAAATTTCATTCATGGAAGTCTTT
>CANGJE010000039.1 GCA_947454305.1 Oxalobacteraceae bacterium | reverse complement strand
TCCAGAAACGTATCTACGGCATGTATTAACCGTGATCGCCGACCATCCGGTCAATCGAGTAGCAGAACTCTTGCCGTGGAATTTACAGCTCGACGCTAACTAGCAAAAGGCTTCGATTAAGTCACGACGGTGTTTACCGGACGGTTACAAAGTACCCGCTCAATGCCATGAAACTCAAGGCGATTGCGATACCGAGCCAGCGCGTTTCCGATGTCTGAGAAATTTTTATACCGACAGGCCAGCCTATCTCAAAAAGACCGGCCAGAAATAGATAGGCCCAACTCATGCGTAATTTTCCATTATTAATTGAAAAATCATTCCCACTCAATGGTCGCCGGTGGTTTTCCACTGATGTCGTACACCACTCGATTAATACCACGCACTTCATTGATGATGCGATTGGATACACGACCCAATAATTCATGCGGCAGATGTGCCCAATGCGCGGTCATGAAGTCCTGTGTTTGCACTGCACGCAATGCAACGACATATTCATAGGTGCGGCCATCACCCATCACTCCCACTGATTTCACTGGCAGAAAAACAGCAAAGGCCTGACTGGTGGCTTCATACCAATTTTTATGAAAATTTCCTACAGGCTCACCACTAGCTAATTCTTGTGACAAAGGGATAGCTGTATTACGTAGCTCTTCGATAAAAATCGCATCAGCACGACGCAGCAAATCGGCAAACTCTTTTTTAACTTCTCCAAGAATGCGCACACCCAAACCGGGGCCTGGAAACGGATGGCGATACACCATGTCATGCGGAAGGCCGAGTGCTAAACCTAGTTTACGCACTTCGTCTTTAAACAAATCGCGTAATGGCTCGAGTAATTTTAAATTTAAGGTTTCAGGCAAGCCACCCACGTTGTGATGACTCTTAATGGTGTGAGTACCCTTCTTGCCTTTACCGGCGCTCTCGATCACATCAGGGTAGATAGTGCCTTGCGCTAGCCACTTGGCGTTTTTGCGTTTACCTGCTTCTACCTGAAAGACTTCAACAAATTCACGACCAATAATTTTGCGTTTTGCTTCGGGATCGGATACGCCTGATAGTTGACCCATAAATTGATCAGTCGCATCGACATGAATGACTTTCACACCCAGATTTTTAGCAAACATATCCATCACCATCTGACCTTCATTCAGACGTAACAGACCATGATCAACAAAAACACAGGTGAGTTGATCGCCAATCGCGCGATGGATTAATGCCGCTGCAACGCTACTATCAACACCACCTGATAAACCTAAAATAACTTCATCGCTACCGACTTGTTTGCGTATGGATTCAATCGCTTCGGTTACATAATCAGGCATGTTCCAATCAGATTTGCAGCCACAAATTTCATGCACGAAGCGGCCGAGAATGGCTGCGCCTTGCACGGTATGCGTTACTTCTGGATGAAACTGCACAGCGTATAAATGCCGTGCTTCATCTGCCATACCCGCAATCGGACAACTATCGGTGGATGCCATCAATTTAAAACCGGGCGGCAGATCGATCACTTTATCGCCATGGCTCATCCATACTTTGAGCATGCCATGGCCTTCAGGCGTCACAAAATCATTGATGTCTTTTAACAGCGCGGTATGACCACGCGCTCTGACTTCGGCGTAACCGAATTCACGCACGGCACCGTTTTCAACTTTGCCGCCTAATTGGGCTGCCATGGTTTGCATGCCATAACAAATACCGAGTACAGGCACACCCAACTCAAACACCGCTTGTGGCGCACGCGGCGTATCGCCTTCAGTGACCGATGAAGGGCCTCCCGAAAGAATGATGCCGGCTGCACCTGAATTACGAATGAAATCATCACTCACATCGTAAGGATGAACTTCAGAAAACACGCCTGAATCGCGTACACGACGCGCGATCAGTTGCGTGACTTGCGAGCCAAAATCGAGGATAAGTATCTTGGAATGCATGAGGTAAGTAATGTTCTTTAATTCAGGTCTGAAAAAAATTCAGGCGGCATTGCTGCCGCCTGAGATTCGCTATCGTTACATCAATCAGCGCGGTAATTCGGCGCTTCTTTGGTAATCTGCACATCATGCACATGGGATTCGCGCATGCCTGCTGAGGTAATTTCTACAAATTGCGCTTTGTCGCGCAATTCATCAATGGTGGCGCAACCGCAGTAACCCATAGAAGACCGTACTCCACCAACCAGTTGAAACAAAATTGCGAGCACGCTGCCTTTGTACGGCACGCGACCTTCGATACCTTCCGGTACCAGCTTATCGGCGTTGTTAGAAGCATCCTGAAAATATCGATCAGCAGAACCATCTGTCATCGCGCCCAAGCTACCCATGCCGCGGTAGGATTTGTAGCTGCGGCCTTGATACAGAATCACTTCGCCCGGCGCCTCTTCAGTACCGGCAAACATACTGCCCATCATCACAGATGATGCACCTGCGGCGAGTGCTTTGGAAATGTCACCTGAAAAACGTATGCCACCATCAGCGATGCAAGGAATGCCTGTTCCTTCGAGTGCTTTAGCAACATTGGAGATCGCAGTAATTTGCGGCACACCCACACCGGCAACGATACGCGTGGTGCAAATCGAACCAGGGCCAATACCCACCTTAACCGCATCGGCACCATGATCCATCAGCGCCTTAGCGGCATCCGCAGTAGCGATATTGCCGCCGATGACTTCTACATGCGGGAAACGGCGCTTGACCCATTTGACGCGATCGAGCACACCTTGTGAATGTCCGTGGGCTGTATCAACCACCACTACATCCACACCCGCTGCAACTAATAATTCAACACGCTCATCGTTATCGGGGCCGACACCGACGGCGGCACCCACGCGCAATTTACCTTGATCGTCTTTCGAGGCATTCGG
Source organism: Oxalobacteraceae bacterium (assembly GCA_947454305.1). Classification (GTDB taxonomy): domain Bacteria; phylum Pseudomonadota; class Gammaproteobacteria; order Burkholderiales; family Burkholderiaceae_D; genus Pernthalerella. The sequence goes on along the minus strand of CANGJE010000039.1, from coordinate 22,071 downwards.
GTGTTCGGTAGATTTGCGAATATCTTTTACTGTAATTAAGCCGCGTAATTCAAACGCATCATTCACCACTAACACACGCTCTAACCGGTGCTTATTCATCAAGCGTTTAGCTTCTGCGGTATCTGCGCCTTCTTTAACAAAAACGAGTTTTTCGCGCGGCGTCATTTTGACGCGCACTTCGGCATCCAGCTCTTCTTCAAAACGTAAATCGCGGTTGGTAATAATGCCCACCACGGTTTTACCTTCAACCACCGGAAATCCGCTAATGCCGTGTTGCTGCGATAGCGCCATCACATCACGCACGCGCATGGTGGGAGGAATCGTAATCGGATCACGCACCACACCCGCTTCGAAGCGCTTAACCTTAGAGACTTCGCGTGCTTGCTCTTTAGCCGTGAGATTTTTATGAATAATGCCGATACCACCCTCTTGCGCCATGGCGATTGCCAATCGGGCTTCGGTGACGGTATCCATCGCTGCGGAGACCAGCGGTATGGACAGCGAAATGTTTCGCGTCAGGCGAGTTTGCAGGGAGGTGTCTTTGGGCAGGATGGCCGAGTAGGCCGGCACGAGCAGCACATCATCGAAGGTGAGTGCTTTCTGGAGGAGACGCATGGTAATTCCCGTAGGCGCAAAACCGAATTATACAGAAATCACCCACCCATTCCGGATGCGGGCCGAGTGAAGATACCTAGCGGGATGGCCGACCTACGCTGGTTTTACGCCAGGGTTGGGCCAGATTGGGCGCTCCATAGACTCACTTTTTAGTGGAACGGGTCTTGTGCTGAGCGCGACGACGACGCGATTCCATGGGGTCGGCCCGCAAAGGACGATAGATCTCGATGCGATCCCCATCCCGTGCCACGGTATCCAAGGGTTTGAGTTTGCCGTAGATGCCGATCTTATTCTGGGTCAGGTCTATCTCTGGAAACTGCGTCAACAAACCACTTTTAGCAATGGCCTGCTCTAACGTGCAACCGACCTCGATATCAAGATCGATCACCACCGCCTGCTCTGGCAATGCATAACAAAGCTGGATGTGTGCGGTGTCGCGCTTATCCATACAGAGACTCAGCGCGCTGACGAAACGATTCCACAAAACTGTCCGCAATTTTTGCAAACACAGGGCCGATGATTTTTTCCAGTAGCTTGCTTGAAAATTCGTAGTGAAGATCAAACTCGACCTTGCAGGCATCAGGCCTGAGCGCCCGAAAATGCCACTGCCCACCGAGATGGCTGAACGGCCCTTCTACCAGCTTCATTTGCATAGCCGTTGGAGGGGTATTACTGTTTTCAGTCGTAAAACTCTGTTTGATACCGTGGTAGTCAATCGTGATGGCTGCCACCAATCGGTCTGGACCGCGCTCGCGCACCTCTACCTGGCCACACCACGGCAAAAAGGAGGGATAATCCTCCACCTTGTCTACCAACGCGAACATTTGCTCTGCGCTGTAGCCAAGCAGTATCGATTTGTGAACAACCGCCATAGTTTCAACTGTTAGAATCCCACCTCCCGATTCTAACCTGAACACCCCGCCTGCCTTGCCCATAGCTTAAGCAGACTGCAAACAACTCCATGAGTATCGTCGACAACAAAAAAGCGTTTCATGACTACTTCATCGAAGAACGCTTCGAGGCGGGCATGTCGCTCGAGGGTTGGGAGGTCAAGTCGATACGCGCCGGCCGTGCTCAGATTAAAGAAGCCTACGTAACCATTCGCAGGGGCGAAGTCTTTTTGTTTGGCGCCCACATCAGCCCCTTGCCTACGGCGTCTACCCACATCAACCCTGACCCGGTTCGTACTCGCAAGCTTTTGCTGAACGCGGAAGAAATCAAAAAATTGATTGGCAAGGTCGAGCGAGCTGGCTACACGCTGATGCCCTTAAACCTGCATTACCAGCGCGGCCGCATTAAATGCGAGATTGGTCTCGCCAAGGGTAAAAAGCAGCACGACAAGCGCGATACCGAGCGCTCCCGCGATGCCGATCGTGAAATCGCCAAGGCCTTAAAGCAGAACCGGCGTTAAGCCGAACAGCCAGCTTGCCTCAAGGGCAACAGCGTCCGAATGCCCTCGCTGCTTGGGAACCGCACTATTCAATCGCCCAAAAAACAAAAGCCCTCTCGCTCTTCAGCGTGAGGGCTCAAACCACTACAACTACCTGTTGTTGCTTGTTATTCCTAAACTTGAAGCCGGAGTGTAACGGAAAATTGCTATAAGTCAACATGAGTTGTAGGGTTATTTTATGACTCGAGAGTCGCAAATTTTAACCGCTGCGCACGACGGTATCAATCTTCATGACCATGCTTTAGCACTAGTACACCAGTAGCGCATTGCATCCTCCCACGCCACTACATCTAGTTGAATAATTCAGAAGGTACAGGATCTGAAGTTATAACAACGCCATAGGGTGGAAAAATGAAGGTCAATCCTCTTAAAGTAAACATAGAACTTGCAAGTACTGAAAGTACTGGTAAATGGTATGCAAAAAAAGAGGTTAATAAAGATAAGGAAACGACAGTCACATTTTTTCAGCGCGAAGGCAAACGTACCGTACTGCAAAAAATTAAAGACTTCAAAAATAATGTGCGCTCTGGCACTGACCGTATAAATAAATATCGTAACGAATTGGGTATACCTGAAAAAGCAATTTCAAACCTAAAAAATAAATCAATAAATAACTCGATCACTAATGAGGAAATAAATACATTATTCCGAGCCGCACACGCAAAATTACAAAACGATGAAGCTTTCCAAAAATCTGATCCGTTAGTAAGCCGTAGCAGCAAGGAAATTGATGTGCGCATCAATAATGAACCCGTTTTAAAAGGAAAAGATTTTAAACATACGACTCTAAGGTTTTTTTCTTCAAAAATGGTTAATGCAAATAAAGACTATAAGGAATTCAAAGATCACATCACTCTAGCCCTTGATATTCGAGCTAATCCAAAATTTCCATCCGTTGGTAAAGAAATAGATAAAGCCATAGAAGCTTTAAAAGAACTTAAAGAAATCAACCTAGTTGGACATGACTATCCAGAACTGACAGATTATGATTATCGTAAATTCGAATTTAATGAAAAGGTTGACAGTCTCATCGTAGCGCTGAACAACGCAGAATAAAAATGCAACGATTCGACGATGAGCCAAATCAAAATTGGTGATCATTACCAACTGTAGTGGCGAGATTTATATCGGATCAATGAACACGAAATTAAAGCAGGTAGCGCATCGACGCTTTTATGCATGGAGAGTCGCAACTTCAATTAATCTAACTCTTAGAATTCGTTAGCTAAGTTTTTCCAAGTATCAATTACTAAAGCGGAATTCAATGAAAAGCTAGCGCCCAGACAGCGACGACTTAAAAATAATTCAGCCCCTCGTAATGCTTGACTACGAGGGGCCGCTATTTCAACGAAGCTGGCGCTTAGGATTTGCCCGCTAAGTTTTTCCAGGTCTCGACCACTGAATCAGGGTTCAATGAAATCGAGCTAATGCCCTCTTTCATCAACCATTGGGCAAAGTCGGGATGGTCAGATGGGCCCTGACCGCAAATACCCACGTACTTACCTTTAGCAAGACACGTCTTAATGGCAAGCGAGAGCAGCACTTTGACAGCTGGATCGCGCTCATCAAAGTCAGCCGCAAGCAGCTCTAAGCCTGAATCTCTATCGAGACCCAAGGTGAGCTGGGTTAGGTCATTCGAACCAATCGAGAATCCATCAAAGAACTCAAGAAACTCTTCAGCCAACAGTGCATTCGAAGGGATCTCGCACATCATGATTAAACGCAAACCATTTTCGCCACGCTTGAGACCATATTTTGCCAACAGACCCACGACCTTCTCTGCCTGACCCAAGGTACGCACAAAAGGCACCATGATTTCTACGTTGGTTAAACCCATCTCATCGCGCACGCGTTTCATGGCGATGCATTCCATCTCAAAGGCTTCGGCGAAATCAGCAGACAAGTAACGCGCAGCACCGCGGAAGCCCAACATAGGATTTTCTTCATCCGGCTCGTAACGCGAGCCGCCGATGAGTTTTTTGTATTCGTTGGACTTGAAATCCGACAGACGAACAATCACGGTACGTGGCCAAAACGCAGCGGCGATAGTGGCCACACCTTCGGCTAATTTATCAACGTAAAACGCTTTGGGTGAGGCATGACCGCGCGCGACAGATTCGACGGCTTTCTTTAAATCCGGATCGATGTTGGGATAGTCCAAAATCGCTTTAGGATGAACGCCGATATTGTTGTTGATTATGAATTCGAGTCGAGCCAGGCCAACACCATCATTAGGTATGGATTGGAAATCAAAGGCGAGTTGAGGATTGCCGACGTTCATCATGATTTTGACGGGAATCTTCGGCAACTCACCACGTTCTACTTCGCTGATCTCGGTTTCTAACAAACCGTCGTAGATACGCCCTTCGTCACCCTCAGCGCACGACACTGTCACCAACGTGCCGTCCTTGAGTACTTCAGTCGCATCGCCACAACCCACCACAGCAGGCACACCCAACTCACGCGCGATGATCGCAGCATGGCAGGTACGACCACCCCGGTTGGTAACAATGGCCGAAGCGCGCTTCATAACAGGTTCCCAGTTCGGGTCGGTCATGTCGGCGACTAATACGTCACCGGGTTGTACGCGTTCCATTTCATTCGGATCGTTAATCACACGAACGGGACCCGCACCGATTTTCTGACCAATAGCGCGACCGTGGGTCAGCACATTGCCGCTCCCCTTGAGCTTGAATTTTTGCTGTACGTCAGAATGGTTTTCTTGAGATTTAACGGTCTCAGGGCGCGCTTGAAGAATGTAAATTTTTCCATCGCGACCATCTTTACCCCACTCAATATCCATAGGACGAGCGTAATGTTTTTCGATGATGACGGCATAGGTTGCCAGCTCAGCGATCTCGGTATCGTTTAATGAATAGCGGTTGCGCAACTCAATGGGCACATCAACGGTTCTGACCGAACGGCCGGCTTTGGCTTCACCGGTGAATTCCATCTTGATCAGCTTGGAGCCGATATTGCGACGAATGATAGGCAACTTGCCCGCCTCAAGCATAGGCTTGTGGACATAAAACTCATCGGGATTAACTGCGCCTTGTACGACTGTCTCACCCAGGCCGTAGCTGGAAGTAATGAATACGACATCTTTGAAACCGGACTCGGTATCAATCGTAAACATCACACCGGCAGCACCTAAGTCAGAACGCACCATGCGCTGGATGCCGGCTGACAGAGCAACTTCGGCGTGGGTAAAACCTTTGTGAACCCGATAGGAAATAGCGCGGTCGTTGTAGAGCGATGAAAAGACGTGCTTGATTGCTTCCAGCACATTGTCTATGCCCACGACGTTCAGAAAGGTCTCTTGCTGACCGGCGAACGAGGCATCGGGCAAGTCTTCAGCTGTGGCGGAGGAGCGCACAGCAAATGACATTTCACTTGAAGAGTCGTCCACAAGTTTATGATAATAATCAGAAATTTCTTTTTCCAGGCGCGGCTGGAAGGGAGTATCCAGTATCCATTGACGAATTTGGGCACCGGCGGCGGCCAGTGCACGAACGTCATCAATATTCAGATCTGCTAAGCGCTCTGAAATGCGATCAGCCAGCGACGGTCCACCGTTGCTGTAAGAGAGGAAATCGCGGAAAGCCTGCGCCGTAGTTGCAAACCCACCCGGCACTCGCACGCCAGCATGAGCGAGCTGACTAATCATCTCGCCGAGTGAAGCGTTCTTGCCACCGACGGATTCGACATCCGTCATGCGCAGGTTTTCGAAAGAAACGACGTAAGCCGCCCCCTTATCAGGGGCTTGATGAACCCCCGTGGTTGCCAAGTTGGACATAACAACGACCTTTTTGATGATGAGAAATTTGCATTGAGTGACTCGCAACCCGTGATGGTTTTGTTATTCTTGGTGCAAGCAGTCTAAAAATTAGTTAGCCGCCATTTTACAGGGCTGAACTAACTTTTTTAAGCGACAAAACCCACTTTTTGCGTTAATTATTTATACATTTCACATGCCAAATCAGACAACTGGTAGCAAGGCCAATCATTACCGCACTGTTTTTTTCGTCTCGGATGGCACGGGTATTACTGCGGAAACATTTGGGCATTCTGTTCTGGCCCAATTTGATCTGATTTTCAGAGAGATACGCCTTCCCTTTGTGGATACCGCAGAGAAGGCTTACGAGGCGGTTAGACGAATTAATGACACCGCCGAATCGGAGGGAAAACGCCCTATTGTTTTCTCAACCCTAGTCAAGACAGAGCTCTCAGCTATTGTTCGGAAATCGAATGCTCTACATATGGATTTGATTCAAACCTTTGTGGATCCCCTTGAGCAAGAGCTCGGCGTTCGATCTACTCATAGCATAGGCCGCAGCCACAACATGGCGGATGCTGAGGGCTACAAAAGTCGAATTGAAGCGATTAATTTTTCGCTCGCACATGACGATGGTCAATCGCACAAAAACCTACCTATGGCGGATGTGATTTTAGTGGGCGTGTCGCGCTCAGGTAAAACACCGACCAGCCTGTATCTGGCAATGCAGTATGGAATAAAGGCAGCGAATTACCCGTTAATCCCAGAGGATTTCGAGCGCGGCCAACTCCCAAGTGGATTAGCACCTTTTCGCAGCAAAATTTTTGGCTTATCGATCGCGGCCGACCGGCTATCGGAAGTACGGAACGAGCGTCGCCCGGGTAGTAAATACGCTTCGCTCGAAAACTGCCGCTATGAGGTTAATGAGGCTGAGCGAATGATGCATCGCGAAGGAATCCGCTGGGTATCCACCACAGTCAAATCCATCGAAGAAATTGCGACCATGATTCTTCAAGAGTTGTCTCTAGAGAGACGCGCCTACTAATAAGGTGACGTCGAGTTACGCAAATTACTGTATTGATGGCCATCAAAAATAACTAAGGAACCACTGACAAAATCGTCTTACCAACCCAACATAGGTATAAACCGAGGTGCTCGACTGCTCCTCGACTATTTGGGAGCATCTTCATGGAACTGATGGCAATCGATCTAATACTTTGGCTGGGATTTGGGGTATTGCTATGGGTTCTAAAAGACAGCTTCAAGAATATTCAAACGGATCTGCGAAATCATCGTCAACCACTCAGACCGCGTGCAGAAGCCAAACCGACTTCGATAGCAACACCGCAGCGACTGATTGATCCCATCGGCCAGTATCTTGACCGGCCAATTCACCGTTACGCGATTATCGATGGTCGCCATTACCGATTCGATCATGTCTGTTCAAAGGAAATGGCGATACGCCTAACAGAAACACAGCGATGGATAGCACCCGGCCTGGTGTACATTGAAGCTCCGCTACCGATAACTTGATCCAGTCGCGATGGCATTGAGTCCTACATCAAACTCTGGCGTTTTTGTTCGAACAAACACACTGCGGCTGCCGCTGCAACGTTCAATGACTCGACACCTGCTTGCTGGGGTATGGTAAGCCGCTCTGTTACGCAAGACAAAAGTGGTTCTGAAATCCCCTGACCCTCATTACCAAACAACCACGCACAAGGCTGCGTTAAATTCATTTGATAAATCGTTTTTTGTGCATGCGAGTCGGTAGCGTAAACCGGCACGGTTGATGTATTGATTAACTGCTGCAGATCAGCATGTTCAACGATATCAAGTTGAAAGTGCGCTCCCATACCCGCCCGTAAAACTTTGGGTGACCACGCAAACACGCTTCCTTCAGAACAGATCACTTGCTTGATGCCTGCGGCTGCCGAGGTGCGCAGTATCGAACCTAAATTACCCGGATCTTGAACAGCATCAATCAATACGCATGACTGATTTAATGATGCGAGCGGCTTATTGGTTGGAGTGCTCACAACAAACATCAGCGCAACACCCTGCTCCACCTGACTTAATGCAGCGAATAAGGTATCGGGCAAAACCACACAATCTGCTCCCAATGCGGCGCACTCTTTCAAAATACTGCTGACCTCAGGACGACTGCTAGCGCTCTCACCGACCACACACAATTCAGGCTGGCCACGATGCTGCAACCACGCCTGACATAAATGCACACCATCAAGCAGGGTCTTAGCTTGTTTGCGTCGGGCTTGCGAACTACTCGCCAGCTGCCGCAACAACTTGTATTGATGGTTATCGCGCGAACTTATTTGTCGAAGCGTCATTGGCTGCGATCGGCAAAATTAAGTAAATCACGCACCGGACCGTACGATCGCCGATGAACTGGCGATACACCATGTTCGCGCAAGCGCTGAAGATGCAATGCAGTGGGGTAGCCCTTATGCTGATCAAACGCGTAGTTAGGGTAATTTTTATGCATCACCATCAGCGCCGCATCACGCGCAGTTTTTGCAAGAATTGAAGCCGCTGAAATCTGGGACACCTTGTCGTCACCCTTGACGATAGCCTCGGTACGTACAGAACAAACCGGACAGCGATTACCGTCGATGAGCGCAAGTGTGGGCGTGATCGATAAGCCTTCAATCGCTCTGCGCATCGCGAGCATGGTGGCTTGCAAGATGTTGAGCTCATCGATCTCTGCTTCTGAACATTGCGCGATGGACCACGACAAGGCATCGCGCTTAATCATCAACGCTAATTCTTCGCGGCGTTTAGCGGTGAGTTTTTTTGAGTCACGCAAACCCGCAACAGGTGAGTCGGGGTTGAGAATAACCGCTGCGGCAAAGACAGGCCCTGCTAGAGGACCGCGACCCGCTTCATCAACACCACAGATCAACTCACCCTCGATGTCGAACAATGAGGGCATCGCTGGCACAGACGGGATCGATGGCTGTGAAGGCATGTTACAGCCTACCGTGCTGAGAGAGCATCTCCATGACGGCATGCGCGCTCTGTGAAGCGGTGTTACGCATCAAGTCGTGATGCAAATCTACAAAGCGACGGCGCAAGCGCTGACGATTTTGATCATTTGAAATCTGCGCCCACAATGCGCTCGCTAATCCTGCGGGATTAGCGCGATCTTGCAATAACTCAGGGACTAAAAATTCACGTGCCATCACATTCGGCAAACCAACCCAAGGTTGATACGCCATTAATCGCAGGATTTGCCAGCTGGCTGGATTCATACGATAACTAATCACCATGGGCTTTTTAAACAAGGCGACTTCAAGAGTAGCAGTACCACTCGCGACCAGCGCTGCATCGCAAGCCGCAATCGCCTCGTGTGAATTACCCGTCATGATCGTTAGCGGTAAGCGCTGTAGCTCAGGGCGTGCAATCAGTTGCTCGAAATAGGCACGCTGCGTCTCACCCGCCATCGGAACAATAAATTTAATCGTTGGATCGCGCTTCGCCAGTTGTGCCGCTGTTTCAATAAACACACGTGAGTTGTACTTCAATTCGGATAATCGACTACCAGGCAAAATCGTGACCACCCGTGCGTTACGATCGAGCCCTAACGCATCGCGCGCTGCATCCTGATCAGGATCCATAGGAATCACTTCTGCCAGCGGGTGTCCCACATACGTGACGGGTATGCCCGCTTTTTTGTAGATCGCTTCCTCGAATGGAAAAATAACCAGCATGTGATCGACAGCACGTGCGATTTTTTTGATCCGACTACGACGCCAAGCCCAGATGGATGGACTGACAAAATGCATCGTGGGGATTTTGGCTTTTTTAAGAGCGATTTCCAGATCAAGATTGAAATCGGGCGCATCAATGCCTATGAATGCAGCGGGTCTCTCTTCTAGTAGCCGATCGCGCAATGAATCACGAAAGCCTTTGAGCTCACGATAATGCGACAACACTTCAAACAAACCCCTGACAGCGAGTTTATCCATCGGGTATTCAGACACGAAACCGTGCTCTGCCATAGCAGGGCCACCAATACCGTACAGGTGGGCATCGCTCAGCATAGGACGCAGGCCAGATAACATTCGGCCTGCGAGAATATCTCCCGAGGCCTCGCCAGCCACCATAGCAATCGACAGATCAGCGGACAATGCCACGACTCACATTCTGGAGAAAATCACGAATAAGCTTTAACTCCGCAGCAAATTCTGGTTCTGACTGCTCTTGAGCATGTAATGCGACTTTAGCTTCTTCAAGAGTCATTCCCGATTTATAAAGCAATTTATACGCATGACGTATGGCAGTAATTGCCTCACGCGAAAAACCACGGCGCTTTAAACCTTCGCTATTAATGCCATGTGCCTGTGCCGGATTACCCGACAAAATCACATACGGTGGCACGTCTTGCGTTAGGCTCGTACTCATACCTACCATCGCGTGCGCTCCGATTTTGCAGAACTGATGAACATTCGAAAAACCACCCATGATGGCCCAATCATCCACTTGCACATGACCAGCCAACTGCGCGTTGTTAGCAAAGATGGTGTGGTTGCCGATCTGGCAGTCATGTGCAAGATGCACATACGCCATGATCCAGTTATCGTTACCGAGTCGAGTAACCCCAACATCCTGCACCGTACCACGATTAAAGGTACAAAACTCTCGAATAGTATTTCTATCGCCTATCTCAAGACGTGTAGGCTCACCCGCATATTTTTTATCTTGTGGTGGCGCGCCGATAGACGAGAACTGATAAAAAACATTGTCTTCGCCGATGCTGGTATTCCCATCAATGACTACATGAGGACCCACACGAGTACGCGCGCCAATCACAACGTTAGCACCAATGATGCTGTAAGCACCAATCTCGGCGCTATCGTGAATAGTTGCGCCCGGTTCAACAATGGCTGTTGGATGAATCTTCGCCATGGTGCTTATTCCGCTGCAGGAGAATCTGCCACGCTACGCATGGTACACATCAGCTCTGCTTCAACAGCGAGTTGGTCATCTACTGTTGCGCGTGCCTGAAATTTCCAAATGCCACGCGAGTGCCGCAAGATTTCTACGTGCATATGCAATTGATCACCTGGCTCAACCGGACGCTTGAAGCGCGCATTATCAATTCCAAGGAAATACACCACCGCATTTTCATCTGGCTTTTGGCCCATCGTCAAAAAAGCTAATAGCGCTGATGTTTGAGCCAGAGCTTCGATCGTCATCACACCCGGCATCACGGGTTTGTTGGGGAAATGGCCATTGAAAAATTCTTCGTTAATGGTGACATTCTTGATCGCGTTAATGCTTTTGCCAGATTCCCAATTAAGCACGCGATCGACCAGCAATAGCGGATATCGATGCGGTAGGTATTGTTTGATCTGATTTATATCTAAGCTGTTCATGGTGCTTGCTGCCTGTTCTCTGAATAGTGAGTTATTTTTTTGAGGTCAGTTCCCTGACCAGTTTTTCTAATTCTCTGACGCGATCTCGCAGCCCGTCGAGCTGACGCACGACAGCGGCAGTTTTTTCCCAGTCTGAATTTTTCGCCAAAGGATAAAAGCCCGTGTATTGCCCTGCTTCGTAAATGGAGCGCGACACCAGACTACCTGACGATACATGCACATTATCTGCGATAGTTAAATGTCCAAGAACCATCGCTGCACCACCAAATGTGCAATTACGTCCTATCTTTGCGCTACCAGCAACACCGACACAACCTGCCATCGCCGTGTTTTCTCCAATGACGCAGTTGTGAGCAATCTGTATTTGGTTATCGAGCTTGACACCCTTTTCGATGATGGTGTGCTCCAAGGCGCCACGATCAATCGTGGTACTCGAGCCTATCTCTACATCGTCACCAATTCGTACACCACCGGTCTGAGGAATTTTTATCCATTGCCCCTTTTGATTCGCAAAACCGAAGCCATCACCGCCAATCACTGCGCCGGATTGAACAACACCGCGAGCGCCGATATGGCAGTCTGAAAGAAACGTCACATTTGGATGAAACACGGTCGCCGCACCGACTCGAGCATCTCGTCCTATGAAGCTACTCGCACCGATCACGCAGTGCTCGCCTACCTGTGCACCCGCTTCAATCGTTACGTGAGGACCGATACAGGCGGTGGCTGCAATTCGAGCGGATTCGCTGACAACCGCTGTCGCATGAATGCCTGGGGTAGTAGGAACAGCTGTTAGGGAAACAAAATACTGTGCCGCGTGCGCGTAATAGGCATACGGATTGTCTGTCAAGATGAATGCGCCATGAAAGCTAGCTCGTAGCGCCTCGACTTCACTTGCGGCTGCAATCAGCGCCGCCGCCCGAGTAGCGGCAGCTTGTGAACGCAACTTGGTGTTGGACAGAAAGGTGATGTGCGCTTCGCCTGCGGCTTCCAGCGGGGCGATACCGGTAACGATTATTTCCGGATCACCGATCAACTCCCCGCCTAGGCTTTTAACCAAATCGCCCAGTCGAGTGCTCATGGCGAAAGGTCCTGATTATTTATTGAGTGCCTTCAGCACTTTTTCGGTGATATCAATTCGCGGACCGACATACACGGCTTCTTGAAGGACTAAGTCGTATTTTTCCGCTTCAGCCATTTGCTTAACGACTTTGCTGGCTCTATCCAAAACAGCCGCCATTTCTTCGTTTCGGCGTTGGTTCAAATCTTCGCGAAACTCGCGTTGACGACGCTGAAAATCTTTGTCCATCTCACCCAGTTCTCGCTGACGCTTGCTTCGCTCAGCATCACTGATAACAGGAGCGTCCTTGTCGAGCTTTTCAGCGCTGGATTTGAGTTTAACTGAGAGTTCTTGCAAATCTTTTTCGCGCTTAGAAAACTCTTGCTCCAAACGGGCCGTAGCAGCTTTGGCAGGAGTCGAATCCTTGAGAATTTTGTCTAGGCTGACAAAACCAATCTTCAGATCCTGCTGCGCATTAGCTGAGAAAGGCACAAGCAATGACATCAGCAAGGCCAGACCAAGTTTGGTTGTTTTTTTGGTTACAGATTTCAATTCAATCTCCGCAATGCTCAATAAGCGCGTAAATCAGTCAGCCCGCAACGAAGGGTAAAACTCTATTTACGCAAAGCGACCGTCTATTATGCCATTGGAGCATCAAAATCCGGTGCCCAACTGGAACTGGAACCGCTGCGTCCGGTCGTATGACTGTGGATTCATCGGATATCCCAGCGATAGCTTGAGCGGACCGACAGGAGAAATCCAACTTAAACCCAAGCCAGTACTGTAGCGCAGGTCGCTTAAGTTAATCTTTTCACCATTTTCCGGGTTAAACACCTGGCCGGCATCAAAGAATGTAAACCAGCGCAAACTACGATCGACTCCCGTGCCAGGGAATGGCATCTGCAATTCAGCATTCATAATCAAACGGGCTGAGCCACCGATAGGTAGGCGGTATTTACTATCCACATTCCCACTGACAGTTTGCGAAACCGAAAGTGATCCAGCCTGATAGCCACGAACCGTGCCAATACCTCCGGCATAGTAGTTCTTAAAAATCGGGTAGGCATTACCGCCTAGGGCACCACCGTAATTGACTTCACCATTGAGTGCCAAGGTCGCAGTATTCGACAGATTCAGTGGAATGAAATACTGATCTTGGTAGGTCGTTCGGTAATACGTAGATGAACCGGCAGGTGATACTTCAAGATTGGCACGGCGATAACGACCCTTAGTCGGTATCAGTGCACTGTCACGATTGTCGCGCTGCCACGCAGCAGTCAAAGGAAACGCTAACGTATGTGCAGTGCCTAAGCCATTACCGTCGCCAGTAGTCGCATCAATAACAAGCGGTCCCCCTTCATTGTTCGTATTGTGCACAAATTCACGATATCGACTCGGGCTGTTAGTGTAGGTATCAACCGTCGTATCTTCGATACCGGCACCTAAAAACACTCTATCGAACTCAGTAAACGGAACACCAAAGCTAACGTTACCGCCTTTAGTCACCACTTTATAATCAATATCGGTTAAGTAAAGTGGCGGCCGAGAAGTTCTAAGAAAAACCTCGGTCGTTTTACTCACACCATCTTCGGTGAAGTAAGGATTGGTATGTTGTACGGCAATGGTTCGGTAAACACGACTGGTGTTAACGCTAATACCAATGTTGTTACCCGTACCAAACGCATTTGCCTGATTGATAGAACCCGTCAGCGTGAGTTTTTCACTGCTTGAGAAACCCGCACCAATCATCACGTTACCGGTTGGTTTTTCAACGACGTTCACATTCAAGTCAACCTGATCGGGCGCTCCAGGGACCTCCAAGGTGTCCACATTGGTATCGGTGAAAAAGCCGAGACGACCCAGTCGGTCACGCGAGAGTTTAATTTTGTCGCCCTCGTACCATGAACTTTCAAACTGACGGAATTCGCGGCGTATGACTTCATCGCGCGTGCGGTCATTACCACCAATATTGATACGTCTTACATAGACGCGCTTGCCGGGATCCACAAAAATAGTAAAGGTGACTTCACTCTTCTCACGATTAATATCCGGACTCGCATTGACATTGGCGAAAGCGTAACCAAACACGCCCATGCGCTCAGTAATCTTGCGCGTGGTCTCGTTCATTTTTTCGCCGGAATAGGCATCACCTTTTTTTAGCGTGACGAGTTCTTGCAGCTCTTTCTCACGACCTAGCATTTCACCATCAAGCTTGACACCAGCGACGGTAAATTTTTGGCCTTCAATAATATTGATCGTGATGTAAATATCTTTTTTATCGGGTGAAATCGATACTTGGGTCGATTCAACCTGCATTTCCAAGAACCCGCGATTCAAATAGAACGAACGCAAGCCCTCAATATCTCCCGCCAATTTCTGCTTCGAGTATTGATCTGATTTGCTGTACCAAGTAAACCAACCTGGAGTACTCAGCTTGATTTGATCGCGCAGATCAGAATCACTGAATACTTTGTTACCGATGATATTGATTTGTTTAATGCGCGCGACCTCACCCTCATCCACCGCAAAGGTCACACCTACGCGATTACGTTCGAGCGGCGTGATGGTGGTGGTAATTTGTACGCCGTATAAACCACGGGAGAGATACTGCCGCTTGAGTTCCTGCTCAGCGCGATCAACCAGTGATTTGTCGAGGATGCGCGATTCGCCTAAGCCCAGATCTTTGAGTGATTTGGTCAGTTGTGTTTTGTCGAATTCTTTGGTGCCCGTAAAGTCAACGCTGGCAATCGCTGGGCGCTCTTCCACCATTACGACTAGCACGTTGCCATCGACCTCCACTCGGACGTCTTTAAAAAATCCTGTCGCGTAAAGCGCTTTGATAGCCGCCGCCGCTTTTTCATCATTGAAGGTATCGCCGACCCGAACGGGTAAATAACTAAATACCGTACCGGCTTCTGTTCTTTGTATCCCTTCGACTCGGATATCTTTTACCGTGAAGGGTTCGACTGCGATAGCTTGTCCCGCGCAAAATGCAAATGCGGCAGAGGCAATCAGTTTAGGAATGAAAGGTAGCGTAAGGCGAGCAGGATCGAGTTTCATCAACTATGTATTCAGAGGAAGTTATGCCAGCACAGCCTGGCATTGCGACGGTCACCAGACCAAGCGGACGATATCGTTGAACATTGCTACAGCCATCAGCGTCATCAGAATGCCAAGGCCTGCGCGCTGAGCTATTTCTCCAACGCGTTCAGGCACCTGACGCCCTGAAAAAAGTTCCAGCGAATAATACAACAAATGCCCCCCATCTAGCACAGGAATCGGTAGCAGATTCATCACCCCCAAGCTGATGCTGATGAAAGCCATGAAGGACAGAAAACTGATTAAACCCACACGGGCAGTTTGTCCCGCATAGTCCGCGATAGTGAGGGGCCCCGTGATATTTCGCAGCGACACCTCACCGGTTAACATCTTGCCAAGCATCGTCAGGGTCATGGCACTGGTTTCCCAGGTCTTACGAACGGCGCGCGTAATCGCGTCTATCGGGCCAACTTGTACGATCACCGACGCGGCTGACACATCTACTTGAGCGAGTATTCGACCAACCGTCTTTTCACCAACCAGCTCTGCTTGAGGGCTGACCGTCAATGACTGCAGCTGATCGCGACGCATAAACTCGATCAATAAAGGCTTGCCCGGTGCTGCCTGCAAGGCTTCTATCATTGCCATCGCATCGATTATCGGCAAACCATCTATGCGCAGAATATGGTCACCGGCCTTTAATCCGGCTCGATCTGCAGGGCCACCCGGCGTGATTTCACCGAGAACGGCGGGTGGCCGCGCCATTTCCATACCGATCTGCTCTTGCAGATGCTGATCCAATGAATCAGCCGAAATACCTGACAAATTTAAACTGACCTCGCGTAACTCAGAGCGATTCGCTTCGTTCATACGTTGCAAGCTCAATTGCAAGCGCTCCCCCTTCATCGCGCCGCGTAACAAGTGCCAACGAAATTCTGACCACGCTTGAATTGGCTCGCCGTTGACCGCCACAATGAGGTCACCCGTACGCAAACCAGCCTGCTCGGCAATAGTGTTTTGCTTTATCTCAACTCGGGATACAGGTTCCGGTATGCCATAGCAATACAGGCCAGCAAAAATGATGATCGCTAACAAAAAATTAGCCAACGGCCCTGCGCTAACAATCGCTATACGACGCAATACCGGTTGTCGTGTGAATTCGCGCGCTAAATCGGCGTCGGGAATCACTCCTGCATCATCGGCACGCGCATCGAGCATCTTGACGTAGCCGCCGAGGGGCACGGCCGACACTGCCCACTCGGTCTGGTCTGGCCCAAAACGACGAGACCAAATAACTTTACCCAGGCCGACCGAAAATCGCAGCACTTTGACGCCGCACCAACGCGCCACTAGGTAATGGCCATATTCATGAATGGTAACGAGCACACCAATCACAATCACAAAAGCAAAAATCGTTTGCAGTAATTCCATGAAATCTCAGTGTATTGAACTTTTGTAGTGAAGCTTTATTGGTGCATTAATTCGCGCGCCAGTAAACGCGCTGATTTATCCATAGCTAGTACGGCACCCAAGTCTGTAACAGGTTCAACCGGCAAACGATTGAGCACAGCATCAATCAATTCAGGAATTTTTCTAAAACCAATCTGCCTGTCTAAAAACGCCTCAACCGCTACTTCATTGGTAGCGTTTAACACAGCCGCTGCGCTACCGCCCGCATGCAAGGCATCAAACGCCAGTTTTAGACAAGGAAACCGCTGATAGTCGGGTGGACGGAAATTCAGTTGCGCTATTTTTGTTAGGTCGACGGTATCCACACCCGACTCAATACGATCAGGATAAGCCAACGCATGCGCAATCGGTGTTCGCATATCGGGATTTCCAAGCTGCGCCAATACCGACCCATCGGCATACGAGACCATAGAATGAATCACACTTTGCGGATGAATCACGACATCAATTTGGTTTGGCGCAGCACCAAACAACCAATGCGCCTCAATGACTTCTAATCCCTTGTTCATCATGGTAGCGGAGTCGACTGATATTTTTCTGCCCATACTCCAATTCGGATGCGCTACGGCTTGCTCGGGAGTGACTTGATCCAGTGTGCTGACATCGCGATCCAAAAATGGACCGCCCGAGGCTGTTAACAGTATCTTGCGTATACCGTGATGTCCAAGCTGACGCTGATAATTCAAAGGCAAACACTGAAAGATTGCATTGTGTTCGCTATCAATCGGCAACAGCACCGATCCACTAGCAGCGATGGCATCCATAAACAGCTGACCGGAAATTACCAATGCCTCCTTATTCGCGAGCAGTACTTTTTTTCCTGCATGCGCAGCGGCCATTGTCGGCGCTAAACCCGCCGCACCCACAATGGCTGCCATCACTGTTGTACAAGCCGCTGCACTCGATACATCACACAAAGCTTGCTCACCATACTCTACTTGCGTGCTCAAACCTGCTGAGTGAAGTAGCGCAGATAATTGGCTCGCTGCTTCTGCCGTACCTACCACCGCAACTTCGGGTGTAAACCGTATGCATTGCTCAGCGAGTTCCTCAACCCGGCTGTGGGCCGTTAATGCATAAACGCGGTAACGATCTGGATGTCGTGCAATTACATCCAGCGTTGAGACGCCTATGGAGCCGGTCGCTCCAAGCACTGTTATCGATTGCATAGTTTTTATTTTTTGTCTCAGGACTGCGAAGTCAACAACAAAACCAATGGCATTACAGGTATCAACGCATCAATACGATCTAGTACGCCGCCGTGCCCTGGTAGTAGCTGACTACTATCCTTCATTCCTGCACGACGCTTCATTAACGATTCAAATAAATCACCAATCACACTTGCCGCCACCAAAACGCTCATGATGACTATCCACAATGGCCATCCACGCTGATGCACCAGTTGAGCCGCAAAGGTATCCGACAGTGATGGTATAAAAACAGAGGCTGCAAAAAGCACCAATACTGCAAGCCAACCGCCAATCGCGCCTTCCCACGTTTTTCCGGGTGAAATTTCAGGCGCCAATTTGCGTCGTCCAAATTTTCGTCCAGCAAAATAGGCACCGATATCCGCTATCCAAACGATAGACATCGCTGATACCAGATACACAGGTGATTGTTCGAACACCGCTGCTATCGACACAAAGCAGCCTAGCAAAGCAATCATAAAAACAAACACAAACAGCAGCCCGCGTGAACCTTGCAGCGACGGAAGGCCTAACTTCAGCGCTGGAAAAAATCGTATGGCCCAGATCAGCGCACAAAGCGTAGCCAGTGGCTTCCAATTCCAACTCGGCCCGGATACAAGTAACAGCAAGAAGATACCACCCATTACAGCCATCGGCAGTGGAGTACGGACGTCGAGCAAGCGCAAACCTTCCCAAACGGCCGCCGCAAAGAAAACAGCAAGAGTCACGCGAAAAGCCAGCAAGGATTGCGAGCCGAGCACGACAGCAAGCAACGCTAGCAGCGCGATGGCAGTTAGCACTCTCTGGCGCAACATCAGGAAGCCTTCCTGACCTCAATGAGCTGAGCGCTAGTGCGCCCAAAACGACGTTCGCGCTGTTGATAAGAAACGATCGCTTCATCGAGTGAAGCCGCATCGAAATCAGGCCAATAGGTTTCGGTGAAATACAACTCGGTATAAGCCAGCTGCCAAAGCAGAAAATTTGAAATGCGCTGCTCACCACCGGTACGTATAAATAAATCCGGCTCCGGAGCAAAAGCCATCGCAAGATGCGGTGCAATATCTTGCTCAGTAAATTCAGAACCCACAGGCAGAATGTCAGCAGCTTTATTCATAGCCTGCAGCATGTCCCACCGACCGCCATAGTTTGCGCAGATGGTGAGATTTAAGGTGTCATTATCTTTGGTCTTTAGCTCAGCCTGAGCAATTTGATCTTGCAGTCGTGCATCGAAGCGGCTCAGATCACCGACCACACGCAAGCGAATACCCGTGGCGAACATACGATTAACTTCGCGCTCAAGTGCGGTAGAAAACAAGCGCATTAATAACGACACTTCGTCGGCAGGACGGCGCCAGTTTTCTGAACTAAACGCAAATAAGGTCAAATACGAAATTTTGCGCGAGACGCATGCTTTGACGATAGCGCGAACTGATTCAACGCCTTTGGCATGACCCGCAACGCGAGGAAGATAACGCGATGTTGCCCAGCGTCCGTTACCGTCCATGATGATGGCAACATGCGACGGAATCAGCGATGTGTCAGGAATATGTTGAGTCGAACTCGCTTTGATCATCGCTTAGCCCGCATCCGCAAAGTTTGGATAGTCTGCCGTGCGACGACAGCCGCGCAATACGTGATGTGATCTATCAAGGAATAGCGAGTTCTAATCAAGAGACTGTCTTTCAGAAAGTTGGCTACACAAAGGACGGTTAAACAGTCAGCACTTCTTTTTCTTTTTCTGCCACGAGCTTGTCGACTTCAGCGACAAATTTATCAGTCAGTTTTTGCACGTCGTCTTGAGCACGACGCTCATCATCTTCCGAAATTGCTTTGTCTTTCAAGAGCTTCTTTAAACCTTCATTAGCATCACGACGAATGTTACGAATCGCGATTTTGGCATCTTCTGCTTCGCTCTTAACAAGCTTTACCATCTCTTTACGACGTTCTTCAGTCAAGGCAGGCGTAGGAACACGAATCACATCACCTTGTGTCGAAGGGTTTAGCCCAAGATCGGATTCGCGAATCGCTTTTTCGACAGTAGCGATCATCTTTTTTTCCCATGGCTGTACCCCAATGGTGCGCGCATCGAGCAAGGTCACGTTAGCGACTTGATTGATATGGGTGGGTGTACCGTAGTAATCAACTTGAACATGATCCAACATGCCGACATGTGCCCGGCCGGTCCGCACTTTAGCGAGATCGGTCTTTAGGGTTTCTATCGACTTTTGCATTTTTTGATCGGTATTTTTTTTGACGTCGGCAACGCTCATGCTGCTCTCCTGTAATTCTTTAATTCAATGATTCAACGATTCGATGATTCACTAATCCAACCAGTTTACCAATGGCTACTAAAATCGCAGATATAAATAACAAATAATGATTCTACAAACGCTGATGTAACTCGTACCACCGCTTTTATACGTGAACTAATGTCCCTTCGTCTTCTCCAAGTATCACGCGCTTAAGCGCACCTGCTTTGGTAATAGAGAATACTCGGATAGGAAGCTTTTGGTCGCGGCATAGCGCAAATGCTGTCGCGTCCATGACTTGTAAACGCTTTGCAATCGCTTCATCAAAGCTAATCTCGGCATAGCGAGTTGCAGCGGCATCTTTTTTAGGATCAGAACTGTACACGCCGTCGACTTTGGTCGCCTTGAGAACGACTTCAGCACCGATTTCAGCGCCGCGTAAGGCCGCTGCTGTGTCAGTGGTAAAGAATGGGTTACCGGTACCGGCGGCGAAGATCACAATCTTGCCTTCTTCAAGGTACTGTAACGCCTTAGGTCGCACATAAGGTTCAACGACCTGCTCGATACCAATCGCAGACATCACACGAGCGGTCATACCGCCCTGACGCATCGCATCGGCTAACGCCAATGAATTCATTACGGTGGCGAGCATCCCCATGTAATCGGCAGTTGCTCTATCCATGCCCTGAGCGCCGGGGGCGACGCCACGAAAAATATTCCCACCGCCGATAACAATCGCAAGCTCCACACCCATGGCGGCAATTTCAGAAACATCGGCCACCATGCGTTCAATCGTCGCTCGATTAATACCGTAGGCATCGTCGCCCATCAGGGCTTCGCCGGAGAGTTTCAGAAGGACTCGCTTATAAGCGGGTGACGTCATAGTTATTGCTCCCTGGTGATTCGGTTTTTACTTAGTCTCGCCGAACAACAGTTGGTATTTTAACTGTTGATCTTCAATTCACTTACTACGCGCTGCCGCAAGCTAAAAAAACGGGCCTTACGGCCCGTTTTAATCATTACGCTTGCTTGGCGGCGGCTACTTGCGCCGCTACCTCCGCAGCAAAGTCATCTTGCTTCTTCTCGATGCCTTCACCAACGATAAACATTACAAAACTCTTCACGGACGTGTTCGCCGCTTTCAGCATCTGCTGAACGGTTTGCTTGTCATTCTTAACGAATGTCTGATCAAACAACGATACTTCTTTCAGATATTTTTGGACGGAGCCTTCAACCATTTTCGCGGCGATATCCGCTGGCTTACCAGACTCTTCTGCTTTGAGTTTGGCCACTGAACGCTCTTTTTCGATCAGATCAGCAGGAACTTGGTCCGAAGACAAAGCCACAGGCTTCATTGCAGCAATGTGCATTGCTACATCTTTACCGATTTGTTCGTCTGAACCTTCAAACTCAACCATCACGCCTATGCGTGTGCCGTGCAGATACGACGTCAGTTTGCCTGATGTTTGAAAACGCTTAAAACGACGAATAGACATGTTTTCACCGATGCGACCGATCAACTCGGTGCGAACTTCTTCAACCGTCTTACCATACAGACCCAGTGCTGACAGCGCAGCCACGTCGGCAGGGCTGTGTTCAGTTACGAGTTTAGCGATATCGGATGAGAATTTAAGGAAGTCATCGTTCTTGGAAACAAAATCGGTTTCGCAGTTAATTTCTACCAGAGCACCGACGCCGCCTGCGATGTACGAAGCTACCACGCCTTCTGCGGTGATACGTGATGCTGCTTTCGATGCTTTGCTACCTAATTTAACGCGCAGAATTTCTTCCGCACGCTCCATATCACCTTCCGCTTCTGTCAGTGCTTTT
>CANGJE010000038.1 GCA_947454305.1 Oxalobacteraceae bacterium | reverse complement strand
GATTGATGCCGATGAACAGCCCCACATAACTCACCTAACGGGTGGCGTGTCTTCATTGATTGTGCGGGTTGATACGCGCCGTGGCCCTTTATGCGTCAAACAGGCTTTACCTGAACTAAAAGTAGCAACGCACTGGAGCGCACCCTTAGAACGTAGCCATGCCGAACTAGCATGGATAGCGCACGTGTCGAAAGATTTGCCCGAGGCCGTGCCCACCATCTTAGGTTCCGATCCGTCTTCTTTTTGCTTTGCGATGAACTGGCTGCCACCAGAGAGTTATCCGGTGTGGAAGTTGCAGTTACGCGATGGTCTGGCTGATAGTGTCTTTGCAGCTGAAGTCGGACGTCGACTAGCCGCCATTCATTCAGCTACGGCGGACAATGATGAACTATCTCAGAGCTTTGCCAATGATGAGAATTTTTTTCAACTACGATTAGATCCGTATTTTGGCGCTACGGCCAAAGTGCATGCAGATTGCGCCGCATCGTTACACGAGTTGATTTCCGCAACAGCGAACAATAAGCGCGCATTAGTGCACGGCGATATCAGCCCTAAAAATTTATTGGTAGGGCCGACTGGCCCATTATTTTTAGACGCTGAGTGCGCTTGGTATGGTGAGCCAGCGTTCGATGCTGCTTTTTGTCTTTGTCATTTACTCGCTAAATGTCTTTGGCGGCCAACTTCTAGCGACGCATTTTTAGCTTGCTTTGATGCATTTGCAGCGGCCTATTTGCAAGGAGTTCGCTGGGAAAATGTAGAACACATTGAGGCGAGAATTGCTCGCTTGTTAGCAGCGATTATGTTGGCGCGAGTCGATGGTAAATCGCCGCTCGAATATCTGGATGAGAACGATAGTGAACGCCTGAGACATTTTTCTAAAGCCAGGGTCATCTCACCTCGTACGGAATTAAAAACTATTCGCGATGAATGGCAGCGTGAATTACAGCAGTGAGCAACATTTTATTAATGGAGTAGGACTGATTCGATTTTAGTTATTTTTCTTCGACTTTATTTTTTCCCGTATGCGCCGTCATGGTCTGCGTTTACCAAAAGCACACGAAGAAAATTACCATCTCGGTAGCCCACACCTCGGGCTGATTTACTCAGGCGGAATGAGTAAAGAGAATCAACCCCTTTGGGGGCGGGCACGCTATGAATTTTTTCCCAATGTAAGCCCTTATCTCTATAAAGCTCTTGCCAGGTTAACTTCAATATTTTTTTGAAGGTTGCTCGTACTCGTTCAGCTTCATCTGCTTCGAGCTCAACCCACGTTCGTTGAAACTCAGGGTTGTTAAGATCAATTTTTACGAGTTGTTCGTTTTGGGACATGTTGTTTGGTTGAGGGCAAATCGTCTAGATTGGATGCTTTGGCCGGGTTTGCTTTAGCCCAAGCAATAGCTTTTTTGAGAGCGCCCTTGGTTTTCTCTTCATGTAGCCAAGTTTCATTGTCGGGAATTATGGTGGCCGTGCGAATAATCCAAACCCCCTTGGCAGGGGATTCAATTAACACCTGACGGCCAGCAAATTCTTTGCCTAGAGATATTTGCCCACTGGACCCTATGGATTTAACCATTTGATTATCTGATGTTGGCAGTCCCATTACATTCTCCTGTTGTTAAAACCTATTCATGCCGCATGATAGCATGAATAGGTTTTAACTAGAGCAGAGCGCAGAAGATTTTCACCTAGGCAGATGAACAATTTTTAAATTTTGTTTCGCTGGAAATGAAAGATGCGCGGATAAGTGTTTTTCGAAAAAAAACTGTAGCAAAAATAGGGCGAGTACTAATTTGTAAAATTCGAAAATCGGACACTTGGTAAATATCTGAACTCAAGGATGAGGTGCGACGATCTTCTGACAAAACTGCTATACCTTACTAGGCACATTGCAGTCCCTAGCCAGGTCGGTTTTCAAACACCGCTGACGAGTAGATTAAAATGATCCTTATAAATTAAAGCGACGACTTTTTGAAGAATTTTTTTGCCTACGTTAGGCGTACGATGAATCGTTCATCAGGTAAGCGTTTCGACGTTAAAACTAAACTATGAACACACACATACAAACAATTCACGCGCGTCGTATTTGGGATTCACGTGGCCGTCCTACGGTTGAAGTTGAGGTAACGCTGCAAGACGGGACTGTGGGCCGTGGCATCGCTCCAGCAGGTGCATCGACAGGTAGCCATGAAGCGGTTGAGTTGCGTGACGGCGGTAGTGCGCAGGCAGGCTATGGCGTGAGTCGGGCGGTAGCGAACGTAAAAAATGAAATCGCTCCCGTGTTAGTCGGGCAAGATGCGGTGCATCAGGAGACCATCGACGGCGTGTTAGTTGAGTTGGATGGCACTCCGAATAAATCTCGCTTGGGTGGTAATGCGTTGATCGCTACGTCGATGGCAGTGCTGCAAGCAGCAGCGAATGCGCACCACACACCTTTGTGGCGTTATCTGGCGGGTGAGCAAGCTGTGCAAATGCCGCTGCCGGAGATACAAATTTTTGGCGGTGGTGCGCATGCAGGCCGACGTATAGATATACAAGATTTGCTGGTGATGCCCGTAGGCGCGCACAGCACGGATGAAGCATTAGCGATGGTGGCGGATGTGTATCGGGCTGCGGGGGATTTGATGAGTGACGCCGGTCGGCGTGCCGGCGTAGCTGACGAAGGCGGTTGGTGGCCAGATTTTGCAAGCAATGAAGAAGCATTACAAATGCTAACAAAATCTATCGAGAAGGCTGGCTATGGTAATGGTGAAATCATGATTTCACTCGATATCGCTGCTTCGGAATTTGGAAGCGGTGGTGTGTATCGACCCGGCTTAGAAGGGCGTTCGTATAGCCGCGACGAATGGATAGAGGTATTGCTTCAGTGGTTAACTAAGTATCCGATTTTATCGATCGAAGATCCGCTAGCCGAAGATGACACCGACGGCATGATCGCTTTTACACAAGCCGCAGGAGCTAAAGTGCAAGTGATCGGTGATGATTATTTAGTGACGAATGCGGCACGGGTAACGAAAGCCTTTGAACAAAAAGCCTGCAATGCGGTATTGATTAAGCCTAATCAAGCCGGCACGATTACTGAAACGCTCGCTGCGTTGCAAGCGGCTAAAGCCTGTGGATTTTCTACGATTGTTTCGGCGCGTTCAGGTGAGTCGGAAGATGTGATGATTTCACATTTATCCGTAGGATGGAATGCTGGTCAATTGAAAGTAGGGTCGTTTGCGCGTTCAGAGCGCATGGCGAAGTGGAATGAATTACTTCGAATCGAAGAGGCTTTAGGTAGTGCAGCTCGTTATGCCGGTCGATCTGCTTTGCCGATTTGAACGAAGCTCTATTCGATGACGATGTTTAATATACGAACTCAGTGCTTGGGTCGAGTGGAAACATTGGTCGACGTAACTGAGTGAATGGGAAAAATGCGTAGTTCGAGCTGGTCGGCCCGCCCGTATCTGAGTCGCACTCGACTAAGCCTTTAGCAATCGCGCCAAATACAGGCCGACAATACATGCGTGATTTAAGTAGTAAGTAATCATACTTGGCAGGATCGAGCCCAACGCAGCTGAAAATTCCCATATCAAAGGGTTCGGTGCGTTGCTCGCAAATCACGATCAGGGCATCGATGGTGTCGAATAAAACCGTGCGTCCCATACTCACTTTGGCGCCGGTGTAGATCGGGCCAGTAACGATAAAATCACCATCACTCCTTGCGCGTAAGACTCCCACCAGAGATAACGATTTCTTTTTCTTGGTTTGGTGAGCGAGTTGGTTGTGATTGCCAATGTCAACACGTACCACATCCGTTGGACGCAGTTTCCACAAGCGTTGTACCGCTTGGGGATCGCAAATCGGACCCACCACAATCGGTGTGAGATGTTTAATGAGTGCTGTTGCGAACACATCCATGGTGTCGCAAGTGCCGCCTGACATCACATTGTCGCTATGATCTAGCAGCAGCACTGGTCCATCACCTTCAGCGGCATGTAATTCACGTGCACGTTCTAGGGATTCTTTTAGTGGAGCGCTGTGATACACAAAACCTTCACGTTCTTGCCAGATTTGTTGCGCGATACGGTTTGCAACTGATTCTGCCAGTTGTTCATCGTTGTCAGTGACGACGATGACCGACATGCCTGCATCTGCAAAATCAGCTAGTGAAAATCCGGCCATGATCGATACCGCCAGAACACCTTGCGCTAGTTCTGCCTGGCGAGCAGATTCAACGGCTCGTTGCATCGCTCCTTCATTGGTGTTGCTGCGCAATGTGTGTGACAGCAGCGGCAGTTGTTTCCAGCGAGTGATAGGGCGCGATTGTTCTGAAAGTAAATCCATCATCAATCGGCCTGCATGTTCACCGGTTTCGGCCATGTCGACGTGTGGATAGGTCTTGAAGCTGACGATGATGTCGGCATTGTCCACCATCGTTTGAGTGACGTTGCCATGCAAATCGAGCGCTACGGCAATGGGCACATTGGGTGCGATCGCACGAATATTTTTTAAAAGTTTACCTTCGCCATCAGCGGCATTTTCGGCGACTAATGCGCCATGCAGGTCGAGCAAAATAGCGTCAGGTTGTTCGCTTAATGCATCAATTATGCGTTGACTTAACTCTGTGTAAGCTTCAGCGGCGACCGTGCCACTTGGGTTGGCGGTTGCTGAAAGTGGTGTGATGAGTTGATGATCAGGTTGCGCTTCAGCCAGACGAATGAATGCGCCCATCGCGGTCCGCGCATTACGCTGATCATTCAACGCATCGTCACCATACAAGGGCTGAAACGACTCTAACGGCGTTGCAACCGGAGAGAAGGTATTGGTTTCGTGGTTGAAGCGGGCAATCAGAAATTTCATCGGCGATCAACAGACTCAAGCATCCGATGGGGATGCTCTCCTAGATGGAGAGCTTACCAGTAATGTTCACGAAACATCACGCGGCCATCATGCGGTTACTACTTAACTATCAAGCCGTCTGACGCAGTGATCGTTTGAGCAGCTTGCCATTCGGATTACGTGGCAGGGGCTTATCGGTAAAAACAACTTGCTCGGGTACTTTGTAATCGGCTAAACGCGCTGCACAGTGCGCTTTCACAGCGGCGGCATCCACCGTTGCCTTTGGCGCGTATACATAGGCATGTACACGTTCACCCAGCACCGGGCAGGGATGTCCGACCACTGCAGCCTCGACTACGCCGGGCAGGGCCATTAATGCGTTTTCTACTTCGACGGAATAAATTTTATAGCCACCACGATTGATCATGTCTTTGATGCGATCAAAGATACGCACCAGACCTTGGGCATCTTTCGAGCCCAGATCACCCGAGCGCCAGCAACCTTCAGCAAAACCTTTTGCGGTGGCTTCAGGATTATTCCAGTAACCCGGTACTACCATCGGGCCACCGATCCATAGTTCACCGGATTCGCCGGGTGCGACTTCTTGATCTTGATCGTTCATGATGCGAATCGTCGCGCACGGTAAGGTAATGCCGATACTGTCGTTATGTATCGCTGACAAACCTAATGGCATCACCGTCGCGGGCGAGGTTGATTCAGTTGATCCGTAGCAGTTCACGAGCGTCATACCGGGTACAGCCTCAGCTAGCGCTTGTACTGTTGGCACTGGCATCGGTGCGCCACCAAAAGCGCCGACACGCCAGTGGGATAAATCGACGGTGCGAAAAGTAGGCTGTAGCAAACAGAGTTGATACATCGCTGGCACCATCACTGAAAACGTCACGCGTTCACGTGCAGCGAGTGGCACAAAATCAGCAGCCTTAAATTCTGCAATCACTACCAGCGTGCCCATCACATGCACCATCTCGGCAATCAGAGCAATCAGCCCAGTGACATGACTAGCAGGCACAGCGAGTGCACCACGTTCATCCTTGGTGAGTTTCATCGACACTTCGTAATGAATCACCGAGTGCGAGATATTCAGATGCGTGAGCATGGCCCCTTTGGGGTTGCCGGTGGTACCTGAGGTGTAGAGTATGCAGGCGCAGTCTTCTTCATTGACTGCTGCGGTATTCACAGCAGGTCCATCGAGTGCCTGCAACGCTTCTACATGGCTGGTGGCCTGACCGGTTGAAACACGTAATTTCAATTGTGGTGATGTAGCGGCATCTGGAATACGGTCAGTCAGTTCTTCATCAAACACAATGCCTACAGCGCCGCATTGATTGACGATATACGCCAAGCCGGGCCCTTGTTCACGAGTGCCTACTGGAACGGTGATCACGCCCAGCTTTTGCAATGCGAATAGCACCGTAATAAATTCGGGGCGATTCGAGATGAACATCACCACGCGGTCACCTTGTTTCATGCCGCGTGCAGCAAAACCGTTCGCCAGTTTGTCTACTTCAACGCTGACCTCGGCATAGCTTAGATGCTGATCATTAAAGCTAATGCATTCATGCTGCGGACGCTCTTTTACTGCACGTTCGAACATCCAGTAAAACGAAGGAGGGCGATTCACAAAGCATTGAATCTCTCGTCCGTCAAAGTGAACTTCACTGCGCATAGCGGGCAGTGTTACGTGATCTTTCCAGACTATCATTTTATTTAAGCTATTTTAGGCAGGCTGGCGGTTGGCACCACGCTCGATCACAATTTCTGCATCGAGCAAATTTTTAGAATGATTCAAATCGGATTGCGCAATCAACACTGACAGATCACCACCGCGTAGCCCACCTATTACTTCAGACAGACGCGCGGATAATGCTGGTGCCACTCCTTCGAAGGGCTCATCGAGCAGCAATAGTTTGCGACCTATCGTCAGAGCGCGTGCAAGCGCAACCAATTTTTGTTGTCCGCCAGAGAGAAGAAGTGCGCGGCGGTGACTCATCTCTTTGAGTTCGGGCAGCACGTGATAAACAAACTCCAGTCGCGGCGCAGTATCTTCGATTTTCATCGCCCACAATGGAACGAGGATGTTTTCTTCCACGGTGAGTTCAGGCACCAAGCCACGATCTTCCGGCATATAACCAATGCCTAAAGCTGCACGAGCATGCCGTGGCATGCGCGCCAGATCTTCACCATCCCACGTGATACGACCGCTGCTCAATGGCAGGTGACCCATGATAGAGCGCAGAGTAGTTGATTTGCCCGCACCATTACGACCAATGAGACCTACCATTTGGCCGCTACCGACTTCTAATGACAGTCCGCGCAGTACCTGCACTGACTGTATCGATACATCAATTTTTTCAATCCTCAGCATGTTCTTTCCTGTCTGATAGCGTGCCGGTTACGTAGCGTTGTACGTCGGCTGAGGCTAGTGCGATGGAGGGCTTGTCGTCAGCAATCACGCGTCCGCTATAAAACGCAATCACTCGGTCAGCGTAACGATCAACGATATCCATATCATGTTCAACGAAGAGTACGGTTACGGCTTCTTGCGAAAGAGCGCGCATAACGGTATCCATCATTGGAAACTTTTCATCAGCTGACACACCGGAGGTCGGCTCATCGAGCAGCAGCACTTTCGGTTGACGCGTGAGCGCCATCGCAATATCGAGCAGCTTGCGTACACCACCCGGCAGTTCACCGACAGTACGATGTATATGGGCAGATAATTCAAAACGCTCTAATAATTCAGCTGCACGCTCTTGTGCTGCTGCATTACGTGCCGGACGCAAGAACGACAAACCACCCGCTTGCGACGCAATCGCCACCAGCATGTTGTCGAACACCGTCATTTCTTTAAAGAGCTGTGGAATCTGAAATGAACGCGCTACGCCGAGTCGCGCAATACTGCGTGGTGCTAAGCCTGCAATGTTTTCACCGTGCAGAAGAATTTGTCCGGAATCGGGTTTGATGTAACCCGTGATCATATTCACGAAGGTGGTTTTGCCGGCACCGTTACTGCCGATCAGACTCACTTTCGCGCCCGTAGGAATATCCACATTAATGTCGGACGCAGCAACCACTGCGCCAAAACGTTTTTCTAATGAGCGTGCGGAGATCGCAAAGTCATGAGCACTCATGCATGTTCTCCTTTTTTGCGTTTAGCTTCCCACAGCGAACCGATACCGCGTGGCAGGAAACGTATCACTGCGAGTAAGAACAGTCCGAGCGATAACTGCCAGCTATTCGGGAAATATGAACTGGAGAATGAACGCACGATTTCGAGCACGGTCGATGCGATGAAAGCAGCGATCACACTATGGTGACCCGCCAAGATAGCGACAAACACAAAATCACCCGAGGTAGTCCAAAAACTAAATTCTGGCTCTACGTGGCCGAGCGCCATCACAGCCAGCGCGCCACCCATGCCGCCAGTAAAAGCTGCAATCAGATAATTAGCGGCGATTAAGTTTTGTACTGAGCTACCTAAGTATTCAACACGAATTTCGTTGTCACGCGAAGCTAGTGCAACCAGTCCGCGTGTTGAATCAAAATAAATGCGCATTGCCATACCAACTATTCCGCCTAATGTAACGGTAACGGCATAGCTCGCATAACCACTCCAACTGTCGGTTGGGCGTATGCCGAAAATACTGACACGACCCATATTGAAACCATCTGAGCCACCCATGGTTTGTGATTTCATTAATAGACCGTACAGCACCATCGATAAAGCCAGTGAGAGCATCGCAAAGAAAATGCCGCGGTAGCGTGCAATCAGCAAGGCGAAGGGGAGAGCAACCAATAAAGCAACCAGACCGCCACCTAAGGCCAATAGCACCGCATCCGTGATGCCGAGATTGCCAAACGAAAGTGCTGCGGTATAACCACCCAGCGCAAACACCATGCCTTGACCAAAGGACACCACACCGGTTCGCATCAACGAAACAATACCAAGTGATACGAGGCCATTAGCCGCCGACATCGTGATTAGAAAGGTCAGCCATTTCGGCATAGCCGTGCCAGCCACCAGCAAGATCGCTATGCAAGCTATACCAGCGATGAGTGTGCGCATTGAAGACGATAAGGAATTCATGTCAGATCTTCCTCGCCTGAATACGTTGAAATAATCCTTCAGGCCTGAACATCAGCACGATAGCCATCACCACGTAAATCGAAAACAACTCGGCGACGGGCCATACGTGTACCGCTGCAGAGCGCGCTATACCCACGATTAACGCACCAATCGCTGCTCCAGGAATGCTACCCAAGCCACCGATAATAACCACGGCAAACGAGACAATCACGACACCGACCGATACACCGGGTTGTACTGAAATCATCGGCGCAGTCAGCGCACCACCGAGTGACGCGAGAAAAATACCCGTAGCAAATGCGAGCGTATAAATTCGCGAGACATTCACACCCATGCTTGAAGCGACTTCTTCGCTGTGAATCACCGCCAGCACAATTTTGCCGATGCGTGTGCGATTTAGACCCCACCAAACAACGTAGCCAACGACCGCTGCCACGGCCACTAACATGAAGTCATAGCCGACATACGACTGTGGACCCATGTCTATGGTGCCGAACAACATATACGGCTCGGAGACGTAGAGAGGGTTAACACCCCAAATGAGTTTGGTCGCATCTTCCATAATCAAAAAGAGCGCGAAGGTCACTAGCACCAACAGCACTTCATCACGACCGTAGAAAACACGTAGCAGACCGCGCTCACACAGCGGCGCGATCAATGCTGCTACCGCAACCGCGGCCAGTAACATCGCGATCAACGACAACTCAGGCGCTAAGTGCATGCTGGCAAACCAGCCCACGAGTGTGGCCGCTGCATAGGCACCGAGAGCATAGAAACTGCCGTGCGCGACATTGAGAATTTTTAATACGCCAAAGACCAGAGTCAGGCCCAGCGCAACGATGAATAGCCATGACGCATAGGTCAGGCCATCGATCAGGATGGTAAAGATGAGATTCATGGGACGTTTCTTATAGTGTTTCTTTTTGCCAGACCAGCATGCTCCTGATAGCACGTGATCTTTAGGGGGTACTACAGTGACTTAAAGAACGGGCTTCACTTAAAAAGCGAAGCCCGCACAACATCAGGTTTTATTAGTCACACTTAGCGCCGGGGAAGCCAGCTTTCATCCAGTCTTCCGACTTCATGTTCGCTGGAGGATTCACGCACTCAGCTGAGAAGCGTTGAATATCTTCCAATGCCACGCGTTTATTAGCAGCGTCCCAGCGGGTACGACCAATCGCTGTTGGCTGAATCGCTTGTTGTCCAGCAGCGAGAGCCATCTTGATTTGACCACTCGGAGCTTCCCACTCAGAACTGCGCAATGCGGCAGCGATCTGTTCGTTGCTTGGCTTTTTACCGCCATTCGCTGCCATCGCTTTTTCTACCGCTAGTTTCACGCCCATCAGAGCTTGTGCCATACGGTAGGGAGCTTGGACTGGATAGACACCCCATTGGATTTTGTACGAAGCCCACCACCAATCATTTAACGCAGATTTTGGTGCGAGCAAACCGTTAGCACCACGTGCTCCTAACACTGTACCGTCAGGCATTTTGTCAGCGAGTGGAGTCAGTACGTGGTCAGCAGCGGTTAACACCACTTGCGTCTTTTTAAACAAGCCGCGTGGACCTGCTTGCAAAACAAACGCCTGTAAATCACCGCCCCAGAGGCTGGAATGAGTGACGTCGGCTGTCTGAGACATTAACTGAGAAATTTCAGTACCGTACTGGCCTGCGCCGAATTTTGGACGCTGGTCGGATTGAATTTTCGCTTCGGGATACAAGTATTTCATCGACAGCGTAAAGTCTTTCAGCGAATCATGGCCCCATGCATAGTCTTGGTTGATCATGTTGATCGTGCTGACTTTCATGTTGCGTGATTTCAGATAGCGCGCAGCAGCGACGTTATCCATCGCGCCATGCGACGCGGTACGGAATACGTATTTGTAGCTCGCTTCTTCAAAAATACGTGGCGAGCCACAATCGTAGAGCACCAACAGGCGTTTCATTTCTTCAGCAACGGGCGATACCGCCAAACAGTCACCGGAACTGACGTAGCCGATTACCATATCGACGCCTTCGCGATCGTACAGATTGCGCAGTTCTTGTACTTGTTTGGTAGCGCCGCCGTTTTCATCGACATACACGGGCACGATGTTCATGCCACCAAAACCTTTTTTGTTATACGGTGCAGGTGCTTTCCCGCCGTTAAAAGCTTCCAGCAGCGTTTTTGCGCCATTCACAGCAGGCACACCAAAACTATCCGCTGCTTGGCCGGAGAGGAAGCTGACAATACCAATCTTGAAGTCTTCGGCGGCAGCTGCGCCAGCCATGCTGAGCGCCATCAAGCTGGCGGCCGAAATGGCAGTCAGTTTTTTCCATTGAGGACGCAAAGTCGGGGTGTGAGTCATTTATCTTCTCCTAGTTAATCTTGATATTTCTAGTTATTGTCAGCATCGGCGCCGACTCATTCAGTCCGATACAGAGAATGCATTTCAGCCTTATACGGCATTACTGCCGCTCAGCAACATTTCTAATACCGGATGATCCAATTTGTCAGATTGATCAGTCAACCGATATCGATGTTGCGATGCCATAGGAAATCAGCTGAGCTAGCAGACCTTTATCAAAGCCAAAGGCTGCATTATTTTGAAATGAAGCGGGATTGAACAAATTCGGCCAAGAATGGGGGGATAGCAAGCCTATGCCTGAGGAACACTAGTCATTCTGGGGAATGTTTGTATTTTTTTAGTGCTTTACTGAATCAACACAAGGGGAAGCTAAGTTGGCTTGAATATGCTGCGCTGCAAAAAGCTCTTTTCAGACAATTTGCTGGCCCAGCGACTAAAGAAGCACTGAATAAATAAAACGGGACGTTTCTCGACTAAATGATCAAAGTTAAACACTTGATTAACTCGACCCCGCGCCGCACTGCTGTGCTAGCTCGCCATTAAATTCACATTAAATCAGTATTTTTCTAGGTAGACCTTTTCCTAGTTTTCTTTCGTGGTAGCGGGATCGGTTGATTCAACCGGTGCCGGTTGAGAGGTCGGGATTAGCTTCATCGCCTCGGTCTCAGATGGGATTTTGACCCTAAATCCCTGAAGATAAATCTCGATTTGCGCTAATTTGCTAGACCGAACCACATAAGGCGGCTTGCCACCCACGGCTTGACCCACCATAGGTTTGAGTTCGATTAAGCGCGATTTGCCCGTAGCGTCTGAAATGCAGACTGAACCACCCTTGGGGCTGATGACGTAGAGCCTAGAGTCCGATTTCCGTTGATAGATTGGGGACCAGCTTTTCACATCGCTAGTGCTGCTTGACTGGCATTCACCACCAGCGTCGTTGGCCGCTGCCAAAGCAGACTCACGTTTGCTGTCTTTGGAGTCTTTGTTGTCTTTATCTTCTTTGACGTCTTTCACGTCTTTGGTATCGGGCAAGGGAGCAGCCGTCGGTGCAGGTTTAACTTCCGGTGCCGGTTTAGGAGTTGGGGCCACACTAGCAGCCACGGCTTTCGGCGCTGGAGACGGATTGACCGGCTTATCGACTTGGTTGGCTATTGCATCAGCGCTGACTTCATTGACCGGGGTCTCATCTTTGGTGCCGCGGATTTTCGCGTAGATGGCCAACAAAATACAGACCACGATGGCTGTTATCGCCATCAACCGGCGAACTTCCGCATTGCGCTCTACAGCCGCCAGTCGCAAATCAGCAGGCTCGGCTAAGTCGGAATGAGCCATCATCGATGGTGGTGCATCCTCGGGGATAGGAATGGTCTGGTTAGCTCCGGGACCCGTTACGATCTCATCGTAAGGAATATCTAACGCCGCTGAGTACTTTCGCACAGCCAGTAGTTTGTGGGCTGGCGTGTAAAAAGGCCGGTTACCACCGTCTTCCATGTGCTGGATTTGCTCACGCGAGAGGGTCACTGCCGCTGCCATGTCCGTGACCGACAAGCCGCGCTCTTCCCGTGCGGCCTTTAGGCGTGCACCGTCAACGGTAATAGCATCAAAGTCGATTTCGGTCTTCATGGTCAGTCCCATTCGGGGTTATCAGAGCGTTGCGCTTTAACTGCGTTACGCAGACTTCCGATAGATTTCCTTAAGATAACATCGATTACGGCAAGTTTTAGGATTTGTCGAGGCTTGGTCTCCAACCTAACGCACAACAAGATAAATACTTAGGTAAAAAATCGTTCCAGGCTACTGAGTGGGACGCCATACCCTCGAGCCAGTCGCACCATGGTTCGAAATCCGGGTTCGCCATACGAGCCGCTCTCAATCTTGGAGACCGTTGGCAGCGATACGCCACTCGCTGGATTGTCATTCAATTGGCTAGCTCGGCAAACATCGATTTTGCTCATGTGCCGTGCCAGACGAACGGCGGCCAGGTATTCATGGCAATCGCTGAAGTCATCAGCTGAAATATCGGCCAGCCACTTTTTGGAGATTTCAGCCAGCGACCCATGATCCTTGGTCGTTAATGACTCACGAGCGCTCACCTTAACCTCGGTAAGTCGGGTGCTGTTCGGCATGTAAATCTCCTTCTTATTGTTCTAGGCCGACCAGAACCGATAGACGGTATGGACAGCTACTATTGTAATTGTTGGTTTGCAGGCTAAAGAAAAATTTCACTTGGGAAAATAGACCCTGAGGGCAAGTTCAGGCCAATACACCCAATTTAGTCATGTGTTAAGTCAATGATGCGTGCTAGTTCGATAACATTATTTGCTCCGAGCTTACTCATCATGTGCATACGATGAAGCTTGACCGTTCTGACGGCGATCCCAAGTTTGTGGGCAATATCGCGATTCAAAAGCCCAGCTGCCACCATATGGGCGATTTGCGTTTCGCGGTCAGTCAGAGTGGCAATCCGGCTACGAATATCCTTGGATTGCCTCTGATCTTCTTGCTCATTACTATTTTTAGCTAGGGCTTCGCTGATGACGGCCAGTAGATCTTCTTCTGCGAAGGGTTTGATAAGAAAGTCAACGGCTCCGTTTTTTAGAGCTTGAACAGCTTCACGTGCGCCACTACCACCGCTCATAAAAACAATCGGCGTATTTTCAGACAGCTCCTGAAGCTTTTTCTGTAGTTCCAGCCCTGTCAGTTCGGCCATTTTCACATCGAGAAGCAGGCAGCGTGGGCCAGGGAATTGAGGCAAATTAGGATCGAGCTCAGCTAAATAAGACACCGCAGAGGGAAACGATTTAGTCGCATAGCCTTCTAATTCGAGCAAAGATACGACCGCTTCGCGAATCGCCGTATCGTCATCAATGACCGAGATACAACCGCGCGCATAGCGTTCCGCTTCACGTTGATCGTGAACGGTAATAATTGGTCGTATCGGCCTTTGGTTCATGACTCACATGCCTTCCCTTGTGGCAAGCGATGGAAATCACCTGCAGTCGGGACCTTGTTAGCTATTGCTTATTAGGCGTATACCCATAAGACTTTCCCCGACTTGGGAATTATAGGGTGCTAGCTAAGGCAAAGGATTGCCCTGAGGGGCACGCGACAAATACGTCAATTGCAATTAGGCGGCCAGCCTCTATTTACCGAAAGCTAGCCAACTTTGGCCAGGGTAAGGTGATTGTGAGCGGCGCTTGCGTTTACCGCCCGTTACTGGCTGCAACAAAAGGGTGGCAGGTAGCAGGTAATCGACGCTTTGTCGTATAGCCAGCATCTGTTCAGATTTTGATAGCCGCATCAAACTGTAAATCGTTTCTCGTAGCAGATACTGCTCACGATCGGTTTTCATAGCGTTATCTGGGACGTTTAGGAATTCTTCAATCAACGAATCGGAAACCGTGTTCGAGTCAATCATGTGATTTTTCATATCAGTGCGCGAGTTAATGATCGGAAATGGAAGTCTATCCATTCTTCGCTTCAATGATAGAGGTAAGCGATTGAGGCAGATCAAGAGCCGTGAGTCATTTGATTTTTGCTAAGTGTGTGTTTTAAAAAAATTCATGAATCTTCAGCTCAAGCTAAAACAAAAATCACCACGCTGAGTTTCTTATCGAAGATCAAAATATTTTTTCTAATTTACCAACAGAATTGACCTCATGCGCATTGAGCCAGGTAAGTGTCTTCTAATGCTTGCCGTATTCATCCGCCATTCATTGCAGGGCATGGGGACAGCTATGGAAAATCTTAGTCAGCAGGAAAAAATACAGCTTAAAAAAATACTTTTGGCGCGTGATCAAACCCTGCGCGAAGAAATACGACGCGAGATCAATCTGCAAAATGAATACGCCGAAGTAGCTAGCGACGTTCCCGATTCGGGTGATTTAGCCTTTGCTAATCTTTCTATTGATATTGGCAATGCGGCCGTTGTTCGTGATGCACATGAATTGCGAGCAATTAGTTATGCCTTAAAGCGATTAGAAGGGGAATCCTACGGCGAGTGCATTTCGTGCGGCTATGACATTCCATTTAAGCGCCTAATGGCGATTCCTACCGCCGAGCGTTGTGCTCCTTGCCAGAAAAATGTCGAAAGTGCGCATCATCAAGACGGTGCGCGGGGTATGAGTACGTAATAGCCAGGTTGATGCATGATTCGTTTTGGTGCGAGGGACGGCTCAACGTCATGGGCAGCATTTTGTTACAGTGTGCGATCTTAGCCCAACGCGTTACAAAAACTCCATTCAATGAGCCCATTTAATCAAGCCAGCCCTATTTTTTTGCAATCAGTGCGAATGACTCAACGCGATTGGCGTGCAGGTGAGCTGCGGTTTTTGTTGATTGCATTAGCACTCGCCGTAGCGGCTTTGTCAGCGGTTGGATTTTTTGTAGAACGTTTGAATGCCGCATTGAGTCGTGATGCCGCGCAGTTGTTGGGTGCTGATCTTTTGGTTCGCAGCGATTATCCCCTGCGTGATGAGTGGCGTAAAAAGGCTCAACAACTAGGATTGGTGATGGCCGATGCCGTCACTTTTCCCAGTATGGCCACCACAGGCAAGGGCGATGCAGCCGACACGCGCCTAGTGGCCGTTAAAGCCGTGACATCAGCCTACCCATTACGCGGGGCCGTTACAGTTGCGATGAATAAGCAACGTGGGCCTGCTAAAGCGATACCAGCCTCTGGCAGTGTGTGGGTTGAATCCGCATTTTTAGCCACGCGTAGCGTTCAGGTTGGTGACAAACTACAACTCGGTGAGCGCGAATTTTTAATCGCGGGTGAAATTCTTCTTGAACAGGATCGAGGCGCGGGCTTTATGAATTTTGCGCCGCGCGTCCTTTTGTCGTTAGATGATTTGCCATCCACGGGTCTGGTACAAAATGGTTCGCGTATTACTTATCGACTGCAATTGGCAGGTGATGCCAAGACTATCAATCACTATCAGCGCTGGCTAGAAGATCTGATCAAGCAAACTTCTTTACGTGGAGTGCAGTTGGAATCGCTGGAATCCGGGCGGCCGGAAATGCGCGCCACGTTGGAACGTGCGCGTCAATTTTTATCACTGGTGGGTTTACTCACGGCGATGTTGGCTGCTTTAGCCATTGCGATTGCGGCGCGTCGTTTTATGCAACGCCATCTCGATTCGTGCGCCATGCTGCGTTGTCTGGGTTTAAAGCAAAACGAGGTCACGCTACTGTATCTGATTGAATTTACGATTATCGGTGTAGTGGGTAGTTTATTAGGCGTGGTGTTAGGTTTTGCGGCACATTTTTTCTTATTGCAGTGGCTGGGTTCGCTGATCACTTCCGAGCTACCGCCACCGAGTTGGTTACCAGTAGGGCAGGGTCTAGCGACAGGTTTGTTGTTGTTAATTGGTTTTGCTTTGCCTGCAGTCATTCAATTACGAAACGTCTCTCACAATCGAGTCATACGGCGTGAGAGTGAGCCTGCGAAAGGCATGACCATCGTGACCTACGGTTTAGGATTGATTTCATTTGTCGCTTTACTGGTATGGCAGGCACGCGATCTCAAGCTCGGCTTACTCACGTGCGGTGGCTTCATTGCTGGCATGCTGATTTTTATGCTGATATCGTGGCTGCTGCTGCGTGCCTTTCGCATATTGCCGATTCCCGTGCAGTGGCACGCTTGGCGTTTTGCTCAAACATCACTTAAGCGCAGACCCGCTGCGAGTGCGCTGCAAATCGTGGCATTGTCACTCGGGTTAATGGCGTTATTGTTATTGACCTTGGTACGCGACGATTTGTTGTCCGCTTGGCGCAAATCGACACCGCCTGACGCCCCCAATCATTTCGTCATTAATATTCAGCCTGACCAAAAACAACCTCTGTCCGATCGCCTGCTAGCCAGTGGCGTGACTGAAGTGAGTTTGCAGCCCATGATAAGAGGCCGATTGATTCAAGTGGCAGGTAAAGAGATACAAAGCACCAGCTATCAAGAAGAACGCGCGCAGCGCTTAGTTGAGCGTGAATTTAATCTATCAAGCATGACCACCATGCCCGAACATAACGCCATCGTCGAAGGGCAATGGTTTGATTCCGTTAACGCGCAAGGCGAAGCTTCGGTCGAGCAGGGATTAGCTAAAACTTTGGGATTAAAGTTGGGCGATGCGTTGCGATTTGATGTGGCAGGTCAAGCAATCAATGTAAAAATCACCAGTATTCGCAAGCTCGATTGGAGCTCTATGCGAGTAAATTTTTTCGTGATTGTAAGTCCTGATGTCGTTCAAACTTTACCAACTACGTGGGTTATGGCATTTCATTTGCCAGCATCACAGATCTCGCTGGTGAGTCAACTTGTTAAAAGCTATCCGAATCTCACGATTGTTGATGTAGGTAGTATGGTGGCTCAGGCGCAGCAGGTTATCAATCAAGTCATAGCAGCAGTTGAATTTTTATTTATCTTTACCTTAGCTGCCGGAGTTATGGTGTTGGCGGCGGCCATGTTGGTATCGCAGCATGAGCGCGCACATGAGTCAGGATTGTTACGTGCACTTGGTGCCACACGGAGTCAGTTATCGCGCGCTCAGTGGGTTGAATGTTTATTCGTTGGTAGTGCTGCCGGCAGCTTGGCCGCCACCGGTGCTAGCTTAGTCGGTTGGTTACTTGCACATCAGATATTCGATTTCGAATGGACTGTGAGTCCCTTGTTGTGGTGTGTCGGACTACTCGCCGGTATCGCTTGCGCATTTGCTGGCGGTTGGTTTGGTTTGCGGAATGTTCTTTCTGCACCGCCCATGCAAACATTACGCGAAGCATGATGTATTTCTAAGCTATTTCCTGTTCAGCGGACATCAAACAAGGATGTCGATTTAGCTCACCTGTCTGTCTGATAAAACTCAACGAATAAATAGCTATCCCATCCTACAGTCGCTCTGTCGCAGACTATTTTGCGCAGAAAGATGAAGGACTATGCTTAAAAAAAATAGCGTTGTGTTTGTTTACCTGATTGTACTAATGGCAGGCTGTTCGTCGGTCGCCCCAGGCATACAATTTTCCAAAAGTCGTAACGACATCGCTGCTGATGATGAACATCCACGAACCGAGATTATTAGCATTAACTCCGCACTAGTACGCAAAGAGAAAGAGCTACGCGATCGGCAGGTTGCTGATGACTTGAGTTCATTAATATCGACACCAAGGCCTTACGTTGTTGAAGCGGGCGATGTTTTACAAATCGTGGTGTGGGACCATCCTGAATTATCAGCTTCCATGTTGCCTGCGCCAGCATTCGGTGTGCAAGGTGGAGCGGGTGTGGCCGGCAGTCCCATGCAACCGCAATCCGGTTTTGAAGTCGACCAAAGCGGCATGCTTGATTTCCCCTATGCGGGTAAGCTTAAAGTGAGTGGTCTAACATCATCGGAAATTCATTCGATGCTAACTACGAAATTAGCCCATTACTTACGACAACCTAAACTCAGTGTTCGACTTCTTGCTTACCGCAGCAAGCGAGTCTATGTAGATGGTGAAGTTAAGCAACCCGGTGTTCAGGCGATCAATGATTTGCCGATGACCTTAACTGAAGCCATCAATCGTTCTGGTGGTATGAATCCTACTGCGGATCAAAGTCGAATCACCTTAAGCCGAGAAGGTAAGACCTTTACCATCAATCTGCCTCAACTCGTACAGCGAGGACTGAACCCGTCCGACATCCTGCTTAAAAATGGCGATGTGTTACGTGTACTAGCCAGAGACGAAAATAAAATATTCGTTTCAGGTGAGGTTTCTGGCCCGCGCGCACTACCTATGCGCAATGGGCGACTGACATTAAACGAAGCTCTCGGTGAAGCGGGCGGTATTAATCCAGTTACTGGCGATGCGCGTCAAGTGTACGTAATTCGTCGAAGTAGTAGTGAGTCGCGGGTATATCAATTAGACGCAAATACACCCGGTGCATTGGCCGTTGCTGAAAGTTTTGAGCTCAGTCCCAAAGACGTGGTGTATGTCGCTGCCACTCCGCTCACCAATTGGAATCGCACCATCAGTGCGCTGATCCCCGGGGCTTTGCCAGGCGCTGTGATGGCAGGTACACCAGGTCGTTGATGACTTGGTAAGTCAACGCAGTTAATGTTATTGGAATCGAAAATTCATGAATTCGCAGCTGAGTACTCAGGTTGGCCATCCCGCTGAAAGCGTACATAGTTTTGCAAAACACACTGAGGAAAGCCTCGCTTCCTACCTTGAATTAATCAGCCATCAACGTTGGCTGATTGTGTGTGTTGCGTTATTGGTCAGCTTGTGTGGTGTTTTATATGCTTATCTCGCTACTCCGCAGTATGAAAGTAATTTATTGGTACACGTAGAAGAAAAAGGACAGCGTGAACCAAAAAATATACTTGGCGAAGCCGGATCCATGATTGATTACAAAACGCCGTCAGCTGCTGAAATTGAGTTGTTACGTTCGCGACAGGTGATTGCGCGCGCCATCGATAGACTGAAGTTATATATCGAAGTTAAACCCAAACGACTTCCCATTGTTGGAAAAGTATTTCCTGCTCTGGGGGCTGTAAATTATTTTCCAGCACTGCAAGGCGCGGGCGGCTATGCATGGGGCAAAGAAGCGTTGATTGTGAGCGAATTTTCAGTGCCACCTGCATTTGAAAATCGACTATTTAAGATACGTGCGCTAGAACAAGGTAGCTTTCAAATTAGTGAATCACAAAGTGGACTTAAAAAACAAGGGCAAGTGGGCCAAGCATTAAATATTAGCATTTCCGATGGTGAGATCTCGCTGCTAGTTGAAGATATATATGCTTCGCCAGGAGTAGAATTTGAACTTGTGCGTAGCTCTCGATTGGCCATCATCGAATCAGTTCAGACATCACTCACCGTAAATGAGTTAGGTAAATTGTCAGGTATGATTTCAGCAACGCTTAAAGGTACTGAAGCAGATCAAGTCTATCGACTCTTAACTGAAATCGGTAATGAATACATGGCGCAAAATAGTTCGCGTCGTACCGAAGAGGCCGATAAATCATTGGCCTATCTAAATCGGCGTTTGCCAGAATTGCGCCAGCAATTAGAGCAAGCTGAATCACGCTACAACCAATTTAGATACGCAAATGGAACCGTTGATATTGGAGAAGAAGGGCGGTTGAGCCTTCAGCGATCAGCTGCCTCGCGAACTCGGCGTATAGAGTTAGAGCAAAAACGTAGTGAATTGTTGACGCGTTTTACTACTCATCATCCATCGATTATCGCTGTGGATGAACAATTGAGTGAAGTCAATCGTGAATTACGAGAAGCCGGTACTCACTTAAAAACCCTACCTTTGCTTGAACAAGAAATGGTTAGACTCGCTCGCGACGTAAAAGTGAATAATGAATTGTATTCAGCATTGTTAGCATCATCTCAGCAACTACAATTAATTAGTATAGGCAAAACCAGTAATGTACATATGGTCGATGCGCCCGAAAGACCCGAGCGCCCCGTAACACCTAACCGCCCACGTATTATCGCGGTCGCCATTTTTCTTGGAATTTCTCTTGGCTTGTTGGCAGCCTTTGTTCGGCGATCACTGCAAACAGCACTGGTTGAGCCGGCACAAATTGAGAAATTATTTGGACTTCCCGTGTATGCCAGTATTCCACATAGTAAGGAGCAGCATCAGCTCTCTGGAATAAAGTCTAATAAAAAGCAGATTCCAGTTTTAGCTCGGATTGCGAATAACGATCCTGCGATTGAAAGCTTGCGTAACTTTCGCAGCGCTTTGAAATTTTGTCTGACTCAATGTCGAAACAATATCGTCTTAATTACAGGACCAACAGAAGGCTTGGGCAAATCCTTCGTATCCGTCAATCTAGCTTGTTTGATGGCCGCAAGCGGTAAACGTATCTTGCTTATTGATGGAGATTTACGTGATGGACATTTACATCGCTACTTTGGTCGAAGCAAAGCAACCGGCTTGACGGATGTTTTAAGTGGAGCTGACTTCAACAGATGCCTGGCATCCAATGTAATCGAGAATCTGGATTTTTTGTCCACTGGGCACTTACCGCCT
Organism: Oxalobacteraceae bacterium; assembly: GCA_947454305.1. GTDB lineage: Bacteria > Pseudomonadota > Gammaproteobacteria > Burkholderiales > Burkholderiaceae_D > Pernthalerella. The sequence continues at coordinate 4,350 of CANGJE010000038.1, read as the reverse complement.
AATCCATCAGAATTACTCTTGCGCTCTGAATTAGCATTGTGTTTATCACTTGTAGCCCCTCGCTACGACGTGATTGTGATAGATGCAGCTCCATTACTTGCTGTTGCAGATAGCTTGATATTGGGAACTCATGCCGGAGCAATATTTCTTGCCACACGCTCCGGTGTGACACGCCCTGGTGATATTGCTGAATCACTGCAGCGACTAGCGCGAGCAGGCTTATCAGCTAAAGGCTTATTGTTTAATGATTTTACGCCGCGTTCTGGGCATTACAGTTACCGATATGGCGGCTACGGAAACCGTCAGCAGATTACCTACGAACCGAAACTTGATACGGGCGAGGTAACAAACGCATGAATTCATCAGCAGTGACAAATTCGAGACGGTCTGAAGAGAGCTGCTCATCGAGAACTTCAGAATTTATCACGTCTCCTTTACCCGATTGGATTTGGAGTGGCGTTGAGCATTTGTACCAAAGCGTATTTTCATCTCGGGTTATGCTTGAAAAAGCTGAACACATCCAAGCTTTACCGAGCGCCTGGGTAGAAAAAAATGAACATCAAATTACTGATATCCTTTTATTTCATAAAGAAGGATGCACTATTCGTGTTTCTAATGAAGTAATCCAACTTTCATCTGATGTGATTGACCGATTTTCTAAAGATATTTTTTCCAATTATCCAGGCATACAATTTATCCGACTGCATGCAATAAAACTTCAGTCGCCATTGAAAAATTTATTAGCTTTCACAAGTGGATTTTCTGAAGACTATATTCTAAATATACCTAATAGCAAAGAAGGTTGGTTAGAGGGCCTGTCATCACGGACGCGTGAAAAACAAAGACTGTGTGTAAAAAAAGCTATTGCTGAAATAAATGGGATTCAATTTTGTGTTGTTAGAGGTGCTGAAATTGATGAATCGATTGTGCGTCAAATAGTAAATCTTAGTCACGATAGGATAAAAAAGAAGGGTAAATTTTTTGGTATAAGTTCTGAGGAAGAGAGTCAACTATGTAGGCAAATGAAAAAAGTAGGTTGTCTTTTTATACTGAAAAAAAATGATGAGATATGTGCTGGCTTGCTGTGTTCAGTTATAGATACGGACGTATATATGCATGTCTTAGGGCATGACCAAAAATTTAATGCAATGAGATTAGGTCTGGTGTGTTGTATTCTGACAATTGAACATGCCATTTCGCAAGGTTATAAGCGCCTACACTTTCTATGGGGGCACTATGACTACAAAAAAAAGATGGGTGCTAAGCCAGTTGAATTATATAGATTGCTTATACTCAAGAGCTTGAGCAAAGGTTTATTACATCCTATGATTTTAGGTCATTGGTATTGGAATGGTTTGCGTGACGTAATTAGAAAGTATAGGCATAGATATGTTTTGGGGAATTAATGATAGGTTAGTAACATTTTTACAGGTACGGTGCAGACCTTTATATGAACACTGTGTTTATTCGATTGTTTTTCAAGCAACCACATGAACCTAGTGTGCTAATTTATTTTGATAGTTGTTAAAGATACGTTTTTTGTAGTGATTGCTAGTGAAAGGGATATAAAAAGTGAATATTTATCTGATTTCGATCAGTTGTGCGTTTATTGATCGTGGCAAAGGTTAAAAATAAAAAGTAGGCTCAATTTATCAATTTGGTTCAATTGGTTGCGAACTAACTAAGAAATAAAGTTACTGAGGTGACTCATTCTTTTCTATGTGAGAGTCATCATGAGCTTAGTTCCAACAGCAGTTTCCTCAAAAGTCGAAATATCAGTCACGCCATCCGACAGCACCCACGCATCCCCTCGAAGCAGCAACAAATTAACTACTACACCCAGATTGACGCCACAAAATAATAAAAAATTACTGGCTATAGACGCGTCGCCCTTATCCAAATTTCGACTATTTAATTGTAAATCGCCAACTTCACCGTTAGGTGCAGCTAAATGGTTAGCTCAGCCTTCGCCTTTGGCCTCACATTACACAGAGCCAAGATTCCGTGTGCCAAGTAGTGCGGGAAGCCCGATTAAAATTTCATCTGTCGTTACTAGTTTAGTCACGACGCTGGAAGAGGCAGCCTTGTTAGGCGATGTTGATGCACAATTTAATCTCGCTATGAGTTATAGCTTTGGTAAAGGCGTTGATCAAAATTTCGAAAAAGCACTTGACTGGTTTTTAAAATGTGCAAACCAAGATGATGCAAAAGCAAAGTACTACGTTGGTGTCATGTATTTCAATGGACATGGTACTCAAGTAGATTTAGAAAAAGCTGCTGATTGGATTATGAAATCCGCTAAACAAGATGACGCTGATGCTCAGTGTGATTTGGGAATAATGTATCTTCAAGGACGAGGCGTAGATAAAAATGAAACAGATGCCGTGACCTATTTCAAGAAAGCTGCAGAACAAGACCATGCCGACGCTCAATTTAACCTGGCCGTTTGCTATGAAAATGGCGAGGGTATCGATAAAGACGTACCAAAAGCCATCGCTTTATATTGTAAAGCGGCAGAACAGGGTAATAGTGATGCGCAGATTCAGCTTGAATATCTTTTTACTGAAGGATTGGACACCGAAAAGGAGAAGGTTGATACCTTTCTTTGGTATCAGAAAGAAGCTGAAAAAAATTTAAAATTTGCTCAGAAGGTTTTAGTTAAAGCATACAGCTTAGGCATAGGGGTAAGTCAGGATTTAAAGATGGCGACTTATTGGGTATTGCGCTCTGGATTGGAAAAAGAAGTTGGAATTAGAATAACAGAAGAAAACTATGACTTAATTAAATTTATTCCAGATGTTTTTAATACTTTTATCGAATTTTCCAAGATTGAAAAAATGGAATTTAAAAAAGGATATTTGAGTAATGAAAACATTATTTCAATTAGTGAGTTGATTCATTCGAATAAAACCATTGAATTACTCAATTTAACTGAAATCGCTTTAGAAAATAGTGATGCACTGAATCTTATCAAAGCATTAAAGGTGAATTCAACAGTAACTGATTTGTTCTTTGATGGTACTAACATCAATAAAATTGTAATTATCGAAATTCAAAAATTACTTGATCAAAATGTTGCTATATCTGAAGCCAGAAAGTATGCAAAAAATCATTCCATCTTTCTTTCATCTGCCATGTCAAACGAAGGGATCAATAATTCAATAGAAAAAATAATTATTTCTAATCTCAAGAGCGGACTAAATTTAAGTGAAACTAAGCAAGCGATTGATAAATTTTTGGAAAAAATTATTCAAATGCCTTTAGAAAAAAAATCGTAAAAATTAACCTAACGATAGTTAATCAATTTCACTATTTATGGCGATAATGATTGTTCATTCAATGATTGATTTATCGCACGCTATCGCGTGTTTGCTTGGTTGAGTATGAACTGGTTGTGGGACTCGGTTACGGATGATATTCATTCATCATCATGGACTATTCATCATGAGCCGAGCTCCTACCGCTACTCCTTTATTGATTACACCAGAAATTTCAACTACTTTAGATTTATCTAGCAACATATTGAACACCAATGAAAGCAATATAACTACACTACAACCAAAATTATTTAATGTATCTGCTATTGTTTGTTTAGAAAATCTTCAAAAAAAAAATGAAAAATATTTAGAATATGAAAATTCACATACGGATCCCCAAAAATTAGTCATTGCTAGCAATTCTTGTTTGAGCGCTGCGCTAGTCGATGAATTAGATCAATTCAGCGTTCTGAATAAAAATGCATCATCAGGTGATGCCGAAGCTCAGAATCAATTAGGAAGATGTTACTTAAGCGGAAACAACGTAGAGATAAATAACATCAAAGCGGTTAGTTGGTTTCGTAAGGCTGCACGGGGAAATAATAAAGAGGCACAGCAAAGCTTGGCAGTTTCCTATAAAGAAGGTCACGGAGTTAAAAAAGATTTAACTCTTGCAACTTATTGGTTGCTGAAATCATGTTCAAGTGATGATGGTCGCAATGTCACCATAAGCTACCATCGCGATCTAATAAAATTCATTGCGCCTGTATTGGCTGAATTTCCAGAATTTCAAACTTTAAAAAAAATAGAGTTTCATCGGCTTGGACTATGCGGTGAGGGAATGGCGGCTATTGCCCAACTGATTCAATTCAATCCGTTAATCGAAACTCTTGATTTGTCTGGAAATGATATAGACGATGCAGAAGCATTGTTACTGGTGAACGCCATTGAAGATAACACCAACCTGAAGAAACTGATTTTTAATGCTGCGAGAGTAGATCCATCGTAACCGTCCGGTAAACACCGTCGTGACTTAATCGAAGCCTTTTGCTAGTTAGCGTCGAGCTGTAAATTCCACGGCAAGAGTTCTGCT
>CANGJE010000037.1 GCA_947454305.1 Oxalobacteraceae bacterium | reverse complement strand
TTACGTTTCACCGATGACGGTTGCCGACTTTTTTAAGCGGCAACCGTTATTTATTTGTCTGAGCTAATACAAACGTCGATCATTCTCTAGTGCGTGAATCATTTCATTTACGACAGAATTTTTGTATTCTGCGCGCAGGTTGAAAGTCCCCAAAATTATCGTTTAAACCTTGGCTAGCCACGGTCAGAAAAGAATGTCTTTTTGGCATGCTGCGTCGCATGATGACATTCTTAGTTTTCGAATGCAGAATGCTCCGCGAAGTAATAAAAAATCTATCGCCGGAAGAGCGAGAGGAGACGTGAACCCGTCATGTGAAAGCATGACGGGTTTATTTTTTGTGCCGTGATATGACACTCTTTGCAAATGTCGTATGTCTATGATGTTGGTTTTGAATGGATTCTTCAAATCAATCATAAGCAAAACTTATATCTGGCATCACAAACGAAAAGCAGACATCTCATAGGTCAGTTGCTACAGTTGCATTTGTCTCCTCCAGCCTTCCAAAAAGGATGGATTTATCCCGACCCGGCGCATGCCCGGTCGGGTTTTTTTTGCTTGCTTTTGTCCAGACCCTGCGCTGGATCAAGTTCGTAAAATCAATATAAATCAATCAGTTAAGCAAGCTTTCACTGCCTTATCCACAAAACTGTCCACCGAAATTTGCGGTCATGATCTGCGTTGCTGTTGACGCGGTCTTGGTGTAGCTTCTGCTCACCGGCTTATGAACATGGCCGGTCTCGGTATCTTTAACGGAGGAGCGCATGTACCAAACTATCTTGGTGGCTTACAACGGGACTCCCGAAAGTCGTGTCGCCTTGCAAGAATGCCGTCGAATGGCGCTACCTAAAGCCACTACTATCCATCTTTTGGCAGTGGTAAGCCCACCTCCATACCTTTTGGTGGGTGAATTCGCTGCTGCGGCGGTTTTGAGCGTCGAAGAGGGGCTGACCGTTGAAAAAGAAAAAATGCAAAAGGAATTACAAGCGGGTGCTTCGATGCTGGCGGCAGGTGGCCTAACTGTGGTGCCCCATTTAGAGGTGGGTGAACCTGTGAGTGTGATTGAAGAGCTTGCCCATGATTTACAGGTAGATTTGGTCATCGTTGGCCATTCCAGGCAAAAACCTGTGGCTTTACGTTGGTGGCGCGGCAGCACTGACACGCTGCTGGTTGAAAAATTGCGCTGTAGTTTGTTGGTGGCATCAGGGTTGGCCACCTCGAGTTAGAGCAGGAGTTTTACTCAGGCTGGTCCAACGACGCCATGCTCTGATGGAGTGACGCAGGCTATGAATGAAGCGAGCCATGCCTGAGTGTTCAGAATGGGCTGATTGATCTTCCAGCCAGCGATGCATGTGATATTTAGCTGCGTTAGTTGCCAGTTGAAATGTGAACATGGGATCGCGCAACATAGCAACGGGGCTGCGATACACAGTCAAGTGTTCTAGTGTTTCGCGTACCCCGAGTGCCGAGCGTTTACTGCTCATATTGCCACCCAGCAGATGAAAACGTTTTGCGCCTGTCTGTATCGCGTGAATGATCATCAAGTGTCGACTCAAGGTGCCGAAGCCGAAAGCGTCATAGGCAGGATCATGCGCCGTGATCAACGAAAAAACATCATCGCCAAAGCGACACGCCAAAGTGCCTGCGCGCATTCCTGTGTCTGAATTAACCATCCCGACGATACCGTGCGATCGGATGATGGAAAGCAACCGCTCAGTCGTTTGTGTATCGAGAGCAGAGAGTTTTTCTTTGCCTGCCATGCGTGAGTGATTAAATCCTACGATCTTCATTAAAGCCTCTTCGCTGACTTGATTTCCTCGTTGTATGCTGTGATGGAAATTAGGTAAGTCACGTTGCGCACGAGCGAGATGTTTTTTTATCGATTTGCGCGTAGCTTTGCCAAGTTGATTTAAATAATGTTGTTCATCGTTGGGAAGAGTAACGACAATATCTTCTGTGCATACCCAGCTCAGATTCGGTCGTGATAGATGCTGCTGAGGTGGGACCACGGCATGAAAATCGATACGATTTATTGTTTCATCGTTGGCAAAAACGTATTCGCAAAAATGGTTAACTTCGTTTTTTTTCAGGCGCATGCCTTCATTGACTACACGTAGCGATTGCCCTAGTTTTTGAAATAAAAAAATCGATTCAGGATTGTTGGACTTGCTTTCTGCAGTCCATTTGACGTAAGTACTGGTGTCAGACAGATCAATGAAGTTCAGAGTAGCGAGGGAAGAGTGCAGATTGCCGTACAGATCGTCTAGCGCTTTTGCTGCAAAGTCAGGTATGCAGTGTCGGTAGATGGATTCCGGTGCGGCGGTTTTTGAGGGGTCGGTCGTCAAGCTGGGTCGTGACATTAGATGGCTTTTCCTGAGGGCGTTGAGGCTATGTGATGGAATAAGTTCGCGGTATCGCGGCGAATTCCAGATCGTTTTTAGATCATCAATCTTGGTCGAACTGGCGAGCGCCTGTTAGAAATAGCCGAAGCTTTGGGTGGCTGAGGCTTGATGGTGATCGCGAGAGTGGCGTTTTGCGGCGTGCTATTTTGGCAAAACGCGATGAGTATTAGACTTGGTTACCCAAACTGGCTAGACTCTTGGACTTTTTCCCCGAATGCAATGACGGACCCAGGCAAACTTCAATCACACGATGATCAGCAGGCGCAGGATGGAACGTCGCCGGCCTATGTATCCCGTGAACAGATCGCGCACGAAGTAGCGCGCCGGCGCACGTTCGGCATCATTTCTCACCCTGATGCCGGTAAGACCACGCTGACCGAGAAGCTGCTGCTTTTTTCAGGGGCTATTCAGCTCGCTGGTACGGTCAAGGCGCGTAAGAGCGGCCGGCATGCGACTTCTGACTGGATGGAAATCGAAAAGCAGCGCGGCATTTCTGTCGCCAGTTCGGTCATGCAGTTCGAGTATCGCGATCACGTCGTTAACTTACTCGATACTCCTGGTCACCAAGATTTTTCTGAAGATACCTATCGCGTACTCACTGCAGTTGATTCGGCGCTGATGGTGATTGATGCTGCCAAGGGTGTGGAAGCACAGACGATCAAATTGCTGAATGTCTGTCGCATGCGCAATACGCCCATCATTACTTTCATGAACAAGATGGATCGCGAGACACGTGATCCACTTGAACTACTTGATGAACTCGAGTCGGTGTTGGAAATTCAGTGCGCACCGGTGACTTGGCCGATAGGCATGGGTAAGTCATTTCGGGGTGTGTACCATTTGATGCGTGACGAAATCATGTTGTTCACCCCGGGCAGTGAGAAGGCCGATCAAGAATTTGAGGTTGTCAAAGGTTTAGACAATCCACGTCTGGCTGAAATGTTCCCAATGGAAATCGAGCAATTAAAAATGGAAGTGGAGCTGGTTCACGGCGCTTCTCATCCTTTTGATCTTGAGGCTTTTCTGAGTGGTAAACAAACGCCCGTATTTTTTGGTTCAGCGATTAACAATTTTGGTGTGCGCGAGATTTTGAATGCCTTGCTTGATTGGGCGCAGCCGCCCAAAGAGCGTGATGCGACCTTGCGTAATGTGCGGCCGGATGAACAACCTTTCTCAGGTTTCGTTTTCAAAATTCAGGCGAATATGGATCCCGCGCATCGCGATCGAATTGCTTTTCTGCGTGTCTGTTCAGGACATTTCGAGCGTGGTATGAAAATTCGTCACTTGCGCCTTGATCGCGAAATTAAGGTGTCCTCTGTTGTGACATTCATGGCATCGTCGCGCGAGCAGGTCGAAGAAGCGTATGCGGGCGATATCATTGGTTTGCCGAATCACGGCAATATGCAAATTGGCGATAGTTTTTCTGAGGGGGAGCCGTTGCAGTTCACCGGTATTCCTTATTTCGCCCCAGATTTTTTCCGCTCAGTCCGAATTCGAAACCCGCTCAAAATCAAGCAGCTTCACAAAGGCTTGCAGCAACTAGGCGAAGAGGGCGCAGTGCAGGTTTTTAAACCCATGCACGGCGGCGAATTGATTTTAGGTGCGGTGGGTGTTCTGCAGTTTGAAGTTGTGGCTAGTCGTTTAATGAATGAATACGGTGTCGATGCGGTGTTCGAGGGTACGAGCATTAACAGTGCACGTTGGGTATCGTGCGATGACAAACGTATGTTTGCCGATTTTGAAAAATCTTCAGCGGGTGCCAATCTCGCGCATGATGCAGCGGGTAACTTGGCCTATTTAGCTAGTTCAGGTGTCAATCTGAAACTCACCCAAGAACGCTGGCTTGGAGTCACATTCCATGCCACGCGAGAACACGCCATTAAAGTCGGCTAATACCGACCTTCCTCACAAGACTATCCTCGGTGCTTTGCGCAGCGGGGATAGTTTCAGCTTACTGATTCGTAGAGAGTTATAAGAAACAAATTATGCCTTTGAGGCATCTCAATCAGACTCGGCAACTTGGTAATTACACTACGTGTGTCCGAGGTGCAGGCTGCAATTACAGAAACATATCATTGTTCATGTGGACCTCGGTCATGGAGGAGATTTTGTTAGCTTTTCGGAGGCCGCACATGCTTACAGTCACTTATTCAATTGTTGCGCTCGAGTTAGAGCAAAAAAAAGTACGCTGGACCTTTTCTTCGCTTCAGAAATATATACGTAACAGTATTCGAAATTTTCGTGCCGCTGGCGGTGTTGATTCAGAGCAGTTAGTCAATAGAATTTCGCAATTTGAGCAGTATTGCCAACAGCGGCGGATGGCAGTATTTCTGATACCCGTTTTAAAAAAATGCACTCACGAGGCCGATGCCTTGCTCGATGAGTTGGAAAAACTGAATGCAGCGAGTATTACGTTGGTTAAGTCATTGCAGCAACGATTGCAATTGGCCTTGACTAAAGGGGCTGCGATGATAGAAGAATTATGTGCTTCGCTCGAACAGTGTTGCTTAAATTTTTGTCTGCGTTTAAGTCGAGAGGAAGAATTGGTAAAACTCGCTGAGCGAGTTATTCCGACCGAAGCTTGGTTTGGACTGGCCACGATTTTTTTATCAGAGCACGCAAATAAATCACGTACCCCAATGCCAGTCATGTTTTATGACGACGAATGAATGTATTCATTTTTCTTAAACAAATTTTCATGTGGGAACACTGGTCGAAATGATACGGCTTAGGTACCTATAAGGCTTGCATATCTATCCAATGTTTGGCATGGTTCTGGGAAAGTTATTTACCTTAGAGCCATGCCAAATTTTCTTCGATTTACGACGCTTTCGCTTCGCGACCTAGTCATTACTTTCGGCCCGCCGCTGTTACTGGTGGTTTTGGTCGGTGTGATCGCCTACCGAATCATCGATCCCTCACCTCCCAAAGTAGTCACCCTTTCCGCAGGTCAAGAAAGTAGTGCATATGAAAATCTTGCCAAGCGCTACGCAGCGGTTTTGGCCAGAGAGGGTATACAAGTTAAAGTCGTTAGGTCCGAAGGATCGTTTGAAAATCTGGAGCGCTTAAAGGATCCCGATTCAAGTATCGACATTGCTTTTGTTCAAAGTGGGTCCACGGATTTAGTGCAGGCAGAAAAAATTGGTTTGATTTCGCTCGGGAGTTTGTTTGTAGAGCCGGTGTGGCTTTTCTATCGTGCAGAGTCCAAGCTTGATCATCTACGCCAGTTTCGTAATTTAAAAATTAATGTAGGGCCTACGGGCACCGGTGTCCCTCAGTTATTTGGAAAGCTGTTAGTGGCGAATGGTGTTAACCCTTCTCATCTTGCGTTGAGTGATATGGAAAACACTGCTGCCACAGTCGCTTTGTTATCTGGAAAAATCGATGGCATGGTGTTTAGTTCAGCCGCCGAAGGTTTGCTAATTCAAATGCTGTTGCAAACGCCGGGCATACGGTTGTTTAGTTTTTCTCAGGCGGAGGCGTATTCGCGCCGTTTCCCATTTCTTTCAAACGTGACTCTTCCTAAAGGCATTATCAATTTAGGTCGTAATCAGCCTTCGCATGATATTCAACTGATTGCGCCAACTGCTACCTTAGTAGCGCGTGAAGATTTGCATCCAGCCTTAATCGATTTGTTTGTGCAAGCGGCGGCTGAGATTCATGGAGCGCCGGGCTGGTTTCAACGACGTGGTGATTTTCCGAATGCGCATTTCACTGAGATTCCTTTGGCTTCTTCAGCGGAAAAATTTTTCAAGAATGGCCCGCCGCTGTTGAATCGTTACTTGCCCTTTTGGTTGGCGAATTTCTTTGATCGTATGTGGCTGGTGATGGTGGCCCTGGGAGCGCTGCTGCTACCGTTGTCCCGCGTGGTGCCGCCGTTGTATGTGTGGAAGGTGCGATCGCGCATCTATCGTTGGTATGGCCAATTGCGTAGCGTTGAAGTCGCCGTTGAAGAGGCGAGTGAGGCGGATAGACGCGAAGTCTGCAATCATCAGTTGCTGCGTTTGAACGAGATAGAACAGCGAGTCAATCAACTGACCATACCTTTGTCATTCGCCGAAGAGTTGTACGAGCTGCGTAGCCATATTAATTTCGTGCGTAAACGAATTCTCTGGCTACAGCAGGGCACCGAGGCTAGCTCCGAAGCAAAAGCTCCCTGAGCGCAGGGCTTTTGAATAATGGCTTCACAGAGGACTAAGCTCAGCAGCTTGTCGCACCACGGCCGAAACTAAACCCAAAATAGCACCAATATGATGCGTTTACGGCATTAAGCACCAAAATAGTGCGATTATTATTTTGGAGAGCTATTTACATTCGGCTTAGGCTGACCTAAGACATTCTCCGAAGTCATTGTTTAATTAGGGGAAATTTGGTCCGCCCATTTTGGTTCAGACTTAGGCTTCTCAGCCTTGTTAATGGCATGGAACCTGCTATCATCCCGCCTCGAGTTCAGGTCGAAAAGACGATTCCCATCGGTCAGATTCCAAGTTGGCAATTGTTTGACCCAAGTTTTTCATTACCCCAGTTTTAGGAAACATTTTTAGGAGATTGGCATGTCAAAGACGGCTGCAGATGTATTGAAGATGGTGAAAGAGAACGAAGTCAAGTTTGTTGATTTTCGTTTTACCGATACCAAGGGTAAAGAGCAGCACGTCAGCGTGCCGGTATCGCATTTTGATATGGACAAGTTCGAGACGGGTCATGCATTTGATGGTTCGTCTATCGCTGGCTGGAAAGGCATTGAAGCATCAGACATGTTGCTGATGCCTGATCCGAACACCGCTTCGCTCGATCCATTCATGGAAGAGACCACCATGTTCTTGCAGTGCGACGTTATCGAGCCTAGCGATGGCAAAGGTTACGATCGCGATCCACGCTCTATCGCTAAACGCGCTGAGGCATACCTGAAATCTTCCGGTATTGGTGACACAGCTTACTTTGGCCCAGAACCAGAATTCTTCATTTTCGACAGCGTTCGTTGGGGCGTTGACATGTCGGGTTGCTTCGTTAAGATTGATTCCGAAGAGGCATCATGGAGCACCGGTATGAAAATCGAAGGCGGCAACAGCGGCCATCGTCCAACGGTGAAGGGCGGTTACTTCCCAGTGCCGCCTGTCGACAGCTTCCAAGACATGCGTTCGGAAATGTGTCTGATTCTCGAATCGCTCGGTATCCCCGTTGAAGTTCACCACCACGAAGTGGCGGGCGCGGGTCAAAACGAAATTGGTACCAAGTTCTCAACGCTGGTACAGCGCGCTGACTGGACTCAGGTTTTGAAGTATGTTGTATGGAATGTTGCACATACCTACGGCAAAACAGCGACCTTCATGCCTAAGCCTATCGTGGGTGATAACGGTTCCGGTATGCACGTTCACCAGTCGGTTTGGAAAGACGGCAAAAACTTATTCGCAGGCGACGGCTATGCTGGTTTGTCTGATTTTGCGCTGTACTACATCGGCGGCATCATCAAGCATGCACGTGCATTGAATGCGATTACCAACCCAGGTACCAACTCCTACAAGCGTTTGGTTCCAGGCTTTGAAGCTCCGGTGAAACTGGCGTATTCGTCACGTAACCGTTCGGCTTCGATTCGTATTCCTCACGTACCGAATCCTAAAGGTCGTCGTATCGAAACACGTTTCCCTGATCCTTCAGCCAATCCTTACCTGTGCTTCGCAGCGTTGCTGATGGCAGGTCTGGACGGTGTTCAGAACAAGATTCATCCAGGCGAGGCAGCATCGAAAGATCTGTACCACTTGCCACCTGAAGAAGACGCAAAAATCCCAACCGTTTGTTCGTCGCTTGACCAAGCCCTCGAGTATCTGGACAAGGATCGCGAGTTCCTGACCCGCGGTGGCGTGTTTAGCGACACTATGTTGGATGCCTACATTGAGTTGAAGATGCAAGAAGTAACTCGCTTCCGCATGACAACTCACCCTGTTGAGTTCGATATGTACTACTCGCTGTAATTCGAACTAAGTATGCGGTAATTGAAAGGGCGGCTAAGCCGCCCTTTTTTTCGTCAAAATGTTGTATATTTGGCAAATATATAGAGTGACTTTCTGCTATAAAAACATCACTTACTTTCCGTGACCATTTATTGGTGCTGCTTATGAAAAGCTCGATTGTTTTTAAATTGGTCCTCGCTACGTCAATTGCCTCGCCCGCCATAGCGCAGGGGGTTTTTCTATGTACTCAGCCGAATGGCACTCGCGAATATCGCAACACGGGCGATACCCGCGGTTGCCGCAAGTTAGAGTTGGAGGCGATTTCTACGATTCCTTCAACGTCGCCTAGTTCATCACAGGCAAAGCTGGATGCCTCGGGCTCAGCATTTCCTAAGATCGAATCACAGGTGCAAAAACGCCGCGATCAGGACAGGATGCAGATTTTGCTCGATGAGGTCAGGACAGAAGAGGGCAAACTGGCCGAATTGAAGAAAGAATTTCAAAATGGTGAGCCCGAGCGACAAGGCAGTGAGCGCAACTATGCCAAGTATCAGGACCGGGTAGCGATGATGAAAGAAGAAATGCAAAGGACAGAGAAGAACATTGAGGCACTCAGGCGGGAGATCAGTCAATTAAAATAGCTCCCAAGCACTTTTGCCGTACTTTGGGCCGCGCTGTGCGGCCCTTGTCTTTTGGATGACCGTGGATATTCTCTCGACCTCGCTAGGCGGGCTAGACCTGCTAGCTTCTGCTGTACTGGTATTGGACCAACAGGGTCGAATTACCTATGCCAACGCGGCTTCTGAAAGCTTGTTGGAGAATTCGTTCAAGGTACTCAACCAGCAGAGACTTTCCGAGCTGTTTTTAAATGGCGAGAAGTTGGCGCTTATTTTTGAGCAAGCGCGTAAGCATCAATTCGACGAAAAACGTGAAGATCTCGTTCTGGAACGTTTAGGTCGTCCGCCGCTGCAGGTCAATCTCATCATCACCGTTCTGGATGATCCACACAATCCTGTGCTGATCGAACTTCGCGAAAACGTTCAGCAGATGAAGTTGGACAGAGAGGAGAGACTGCTCGATCAGACGCAGGCAAATAAAGAGTTGATTCGCAATCTTGCGCACGAAATTAAAAATCCACTCGGCGGTATTCGTGGCGCGGCACAGTTGTTGGAGCTTGAGCTCCCGGCGCACGACTTGCGTGATCTGCGAGAGTACACCCAAGTCATTATCAAAGAATCGGATCGTTTGCAGACATTGGTGGATCGTTTACTGGCTCCGCACCGACGCCCTCAAATTGTGGGTGACGTGAATATTCATGAAGTGTTTGAGCGAGTTCGCAGTTTGATCATGGCCGAGTTTCCTCAGGGCTTAACCATTCATCGCGACTATGACTTGTCCTTGCCTGATTTCCGTGGAGATAAAGAACAACTTATTCAAGCGGTTCTTAATATCGCCCATAACGCTGCTCAAGCCCTGGCACCTAGAATGAGTCAGGGTGATGCCGAATTGGTATTTCGCAGCCGGATTGGGCGTTCGATTACCATCGCCAAAGTTCGATATAGGCTGGCACTGGACTTGCATATCATCGACAACGGCCCGGGTATACCGGCTGAGCTAAAGGATAGAATTTTTTATCCTCTCGTCTCTGGCCGAGACGGAGGTAGCGGATTGGGGCTGACATTGGCCCAGACCTTTGTTCAGCAACATAACGGCGTGATTGAGTGTGATAGCCGACCCGGTTGCACAGATTTTCGTATTCTGATTGGCTTGCCCTGATTCTGTGCGTTTAATTAGCATGTGAAAATAGGTGACCGAACAGGGGCGGTGAGCGCACTGAAATGGTGCTGGCGATGGATTAAGCTGGACGCATAGCGAAGCACATGAAACCAATCTGGATAGTTGACGACGACGAATCAATACGCTGGGTGCTTGAAAAAGCGCTGGCACGAGAGAACCTTTCCACCCGTAGTTTTTCCAATGTGCGTGATGTCGTCGCAGCGCTTGACACTGGAACGCCGCAAGTTTTGGTGTCAGACATACGCATGCCTGGTGAATCGGGTCTGGAGCTATTGCAGATCGTTAAAGAGCGCTTCCCTGGCTTACCTGTGATTGTGATGACGGCGTTCTCCGATCTGGATTCAGCCGTGTCCGCCTTTCAAGGCGGTGCCTTTGAATATCTGGCCAAACCCTTTGATCTTGATAAGGCCGTTGAACTAATTCGGCGCGCCTTAGAAGAAAGTCTGCGCGAATCAGCAGGTGAAGCTACAGCGGCCGAGACGCCTGAAATTTTGGGTCAGGCGGCGGCGATGCAAGATGTGTTTCGCGCCATAGGCAGGTTATCGCAATCGAATGTCACCGTACTGATCACAGGCGAGTCGGGCACCGGTAAAGAACTGGTCGCTAGAGCGTTACATAAACACAGCCCGCGCGCTGCACAGCCTTTCATCGCGCTTAACACGGCAGCGATACCCAAAGATTTGCTGGAGTCGGAATTGTTTGGCCATGAACGCGGTGCCTTTACCGGAGCTCAGGCCACCCGCCGTGGACGATTTGAACAAGCCGAGGGTGGCACCCTGTTTTTGGATGAGATTGGCGATATGCCTTTCGATTTGCAAACGCGTTTATTGCGGGTGCTCTCCGATGGACATTTTTATCGTGTAGGTGGCCATCAGTCGATGAAAGCGAATGTTCGAGTGATCGCAGCGACCCATCAAAATCTTGAACAACGTGTGCGTGATGGATTGTTCCGCGAAGATCTATATCACCGACTGAATGTTATTCGTTTGCGGCTGCCATCGTTGCGTGAACGGCGCGAAGATATTCCATTGTTAGCGCGTTATTTCTTAAATCAAAGCGCACGTCAGTTAGGCGTTGAAGCAAAACGTGTATCTGATCAAGCGATGCACTTTTTATCATCGCTTGATTTGCCCGGCAATGTGCGTCAACTTGAAAACCTATGTAATTGGATTACCGTCATGGCGCCAGGTCAGACGGTAGAAATAAAAGATTTACCACCTGAGCTAACTGCAGGAACGCTCGCAGTGACCGGATCGATTTCGCTCGACACGCAGTCTGAACCTGCTATTAATGGTACTGTCGGGCATGCCAATGACAGGTCGCCGGACAGTTCTCTATCCAAGTTAGTTGCTAGTGTTAATGAGCGTAGTAACTGGATACTATTGCTAGAGGCAGAGGCGGCTCAAATGCTTTCTTCCGGTAAGCCAGAAGTTATGGATGCGCTTGGAAAGCAATTTGAATCAGCGTTAATTAAAACAGCTTTAAAACACACTCACGGACGCAAGAATGATGCCGCGATTCGTTTGGGTATAGGCCGCAATACCATCACCCGAAAAATTCAAGAACTAGGCATCGAAGGCGGTAAAGACGACTAAAACAATTTAGTCGTCCAGCCATTCAATCAGACCTAGCCGCGCAAGATATTGATAGGCGGGTTTTTAACGTCGACAGGTTTTACGATCATGCGCGATTTTTGGCTGGGTGGCGTCCAACCAAAGCGTTTCCAGAGCGATTGCACATCCGACCCCGGTTTCCAGTCATGCTCACCCGGCCGTTTACCCGCGGCAGGGTGTGGAAATAGTTCTTTCAAGTTTTTCTCGTTCATCGTAGTGCTCCGTCCAATGAAGGCATAATTCGACAGCATGTACATCGGTATCAGAACGAGAATCTTTAGATAAAACCTGTAAATAGGCTAGTGGCTGGTGTTATTGGCCACAGATCGCGGTAATCACTGCCCTGATTTCAGCCGTCGCCAGAGGGTTGTGCGACTAATACCGAGATGGGCTGCGGCGAGGGCTCGGTTGCCCTCAAAACGCTGAAGGATGTTCCCAATATCAGCGTCTGTTTCATTCATGGCGATGGGAATCTGTGTTGAATTGCCGTTGCGAAGTTCAGGCGCCAGTTTGATCAACAGCGACGGTGTCAGTGCCTGTAGCGGCTCCACCGATAAAAATAAAGCGATGCGTTGCATGAGATTGCGTAGCTCGCGCACATTACCCGGCCAGTGCCACGCAGTGAGTAACGATGCGCAGGTCTGTAACTCGGCATGCAAATTCACGCTGGCGCGCGCACCTAATTCAGCTAAAGCATTTTTTAACCACCATTCTGCTAATGGAATGACGTCATCACTACGCTCACGCAGCGCAGGGATTTGAACGCGCAATACACCGAGGCGATAGAAAAGATCAGCTCGAAACTGATGATTCGCTACGCGTTCTTCCAATCGACAATGAGTTGCGCTGATGATGCGTACATCAACCGGTATCGGACGCGTGCCACCAACGCGCACAATTTCTTTTTCTTCCAATACGCGTAACAAGCGTGTTTGTAAGGGTAGTGGCATCTCGCCAATTTCATCGAGAAACAACGTGCCGCGATGGGCTGATTCAAACAGCCCCGCATGACCACCGCGCCGTGATCCAGTAAATGCGCCTTCGTCGTAGCCAAATAATTCTGACTCTAAGAGCGACTCCGCAATCGCTCCGCAATTGACTGCAACAAACGGTGGGTTGCCCGCACCTTTACGTAAACTTTCGCGATGAATTGCCTGTGCGACTAATTCTTTGCCTGTACCGGTTTCGCCTTCAATTAAAACGGACGCGGGGGATTTTCCGAACAAGCTGATGGTTTGACGCAAGGCTTCAATTTTTTCTGAGGTGCCTCGTATCTCGCTCAGCGCGTGCTTAGCGCGTAAGGTGTCAGGTACGGGGTAGTGGCGTCCGCGTGGCGCTTCCAGTTGAGTGGCGCGTGCAATATCTAAGGCGTCTTCGAAAGCTTGTCTTATCGATGCAGCGGAATATACAAACACACCAGCGAGTCCGGCTTCTTCAGCCAGATCGGTGATTAAGCCGGCACCGACTACCGCTTTAATTCCGGCAGACTTCATTTCATTAATTTGAGCGCGAGCATCTTCAACCGTGACATACGTTCGCTGCATGATAGGCAGATCAAACGTTTGTTGAAATTCTTCCAGTTCTGCTAAAGGGTCTTGGTAGTTGATGAGACCAATTTCGGGAGTGATACGGCGCGCACGCGCCAGCGCTCGCATCACATCGAAACCGCTCGCCTTAGCGATGACAACAGGAATCGATAGTCGGCTCTTCAAGTAGGCCGCATTCGAACCCGCTGAGATCACCGCGTCGCAGCGCTCAGTTTGTAGTCGCTCGCGAATATGCGCGACTGCTTCCTCAAACCCGAGTTGTATTGGCTCAATCGTGGCTTGCTGGTCGAACTCAAGCGTAATGTCGCGGAACAGGTCAAACAGGCGCGAGATAGAGACCGTCCAGAAGACCGGTTTGGTGGCGAGTTCGCGCGGGGGTGGAGGGTGGTTCATGTTTCAGATATGTTAATTGTTTCAATCTAAGTGAAACATTGAAACACATATTGAAACATTTTTCCAAATGTCAGCTTACTAACACCGTGGGTGCCACTGGCAAGCCCCTGTTTTGTTTAAGGATTTTTTAATCTGCGATAACGCAAGGAGAATCCTTCTGGATGGCACAGCGATTGCAATCCAGTGGTCACATCAGTTCACCCTTCATTTTTACTTTTACAACAGGACTCTTATGAGCAAGCTCACTCCTGGCGCGCGATTTCGCCAAGCCATCAAGGAAGAATCACCGCTGCAAGTCATCGGCGCTATCAACGCCAATCACGCGCTGCTGGCCAAACGCGCTGGCTTCCGTGCCATTTACCTTTCGGGTGGCGGCGTTGCTGCAGGCTCACTGGGCTTGCCTGATTTAGGCATTTCGAATTTAGATGACGTGTTAACAGATGTGCGCAGAATTACGGACGTGTGCGATCTACCTTTGTTGGTCGATGTTGATACGGGTTTTGGTTCATCGGCGTTTAACGTCGCTCGTACCGTGAAATCGATGATTAAATTTGGCGCGGCAGCAATCCATATTGAAGATCAGGTGGGTGCTAAGCGCTGCGGTCATCGTCCGAATAAAGAAATCGTCACCAAACAAGAAATGGTCGATCGCATCAAAGCAGCGGTTGACGCACGTACCGATGATCAGTTTGTGATTATGGCCCGTACCGATGCACTCGCCGTTGAAGGTTTGGACTCGGCACTCGAGCGCGCTGTCGCTTGCGTAGAGGCGGGTGCGGACATGATTTTCCCTGAAGCGATTACTGAGCTGTCGATGTATAAACAATTTGCTGCTGCAGTAAAGGTGCCGGTGTTGGCGAACATTACTGAATTTGGCGCAACGCCATTGTTTAGCGTAGATGAATTGCGTGGTGCTGACGTAGGCATCGTGCTCTATCCTTTGTCGGCATTCCGTGCGATGAATAAAGCGGCTGAAAACGTTTATCTCGCTGTGCGACGTGATGGATCACAAAAAAATGTCGTCGATACCATGCAAACGCGTATGGAACTGTATGACCGAATTGGTTATCACGATTTCGAACAAAAACTTGATGCGTTATTCGCGCAGCAAAAATCCAAATAATAAGTACATCACTTAGGAGTAAACATGAGCGATCAACAAACACCTGGTTTTAAACCTAAAAAATCCGTTGCCCTGTCAGGCGTCACTGCTGGTAACACTGCATTATGTACCGTCGGTAAAACAGGTAACGATTTGCATTACCGTGGTTACGACATTTTAGATGTGGCCGATGCCTGTGAATTTGAAGAAATTGCTCACTTGCTCGTTCATGGCAAATTGCCGACAGCCGCTGAATTGAAAGCTTACAAACAAAAGCTCAAAGCATTGCGCGGCTTGCCTGCGAATGTGAAAGCGGTACTGGAGTGGTTACCGGCATCGTCGCATCCTATGGATGTCATGCGTTCCGGCGTATCCGCATTAGGTTGTGTGCTGCCAGAAAAAGATGATCACAACACCCCGGGCGCGCGTGATATCGCTGATCGCTTGATGGCATCATTAGGTTCCATGCTGCTGTACTGGTATCACTACAGCCACAATGGCAAGCGCATCGAAGTTGAGACTGATGATGATTCTATCGGCGGCCATTTCCTGCATTTGCTGCACGGCGAAGAGCCTTCTGAGCTGTGGGTTAAAGCGATGCACACCTCGTTGATTCTCTATGCTGAGCATGAATTCAATGCATCCACCTTTGCTGGTCGTGTAATCGCCGGTACCGGTTCCGATATGTTCTCTGCCATCACCGGAGCAATCGGCGCACTGCGCGGTCCTAAGCATGGTGGTGCGAATGAAGTGGCTTTTGAAATTCAAAAGCGCTATGACAATCCGGATGAGGCTGAAGCAGACATTCGTCGTCGCGTAGAAAACAAAGAAGTCATTATTGGGTTCGGGCATCCTGTCTATACGATTTCTGATCCCCGCAACAAAGTCATTAAAGAAGTTGCGCGTAACCTGTCCAAGAATGCAGGCTCGACCAAAATGTTTGATATTGCCGAGCGTTTGGAAACCGTGATGTGGGACGTGAAAAAAATGTTCCCCAACTTAGATTGGTTCTCAGCGGTGTCGTATCACATGATGGGTGTGCCAACAGCCATGTTCACTCCGCTGTTTGTGATTTCTCGTACATCAGGTTGGGCAGCGCACATTATCGAGCAACGCATCGATAACAAAATTATTCGACCCAGTGCAAATTATGTCGGGCCGGAAGATTTGAAATTTGTTCCTATCGCTAAACGTAAATAATTAATCAATATCGACAGGGAATACGACGTAAAACGTATTCCCTGATTTTTTACTCTTTTTGACCTTGCCTCAACTCATGAATACTGCACACCGAAAGTCCTTGCCGGGCACCGCACTCGATTACTTTGATGTACGCGCAGCGGTGGATGCCATTGCGCCAGGCGCTTTTGAAAAGCTACCGTATACCTCGCGTGTGTTGGCTGAAAATCTCGTACGTCGCTGCGACCCTTCCGCATTGACGGCCTCGCTCAAACAGCTGATCGAACGTAAGCGCGATTTAGATTTTCCCTGGTATCCGGCGCGTGTGGTGTGTCACGACATTTTGGGTCAAACTGCCTTGGTTGATTTGGCAGGCTTGCGCGATGCGATTGCCGATCAAGGTGGCGATCCAGCTAAGGTGAATCCGGTCGTGCCAGTCCAGTTGATCGTCGATCATTCGCTGGCAGTGGAGTGCGGTGGTTTTGATCCTGAGGCATTTACTAAAAATCGTGCGATTGAAGATAGACGTAATGAAGATCGTTTTCATTTCATCGATTGGACAAAACACGCCTTCAAAAATGTGGACGTTATCCCACCTGGCAACGGCATCATGCATCAAATTAATCTCGAGCGCATGTCACCGGTGATTCAGGTGCAGGATGGTGTGGCTTATCCGGATACTTGTGTTGGTACCGATAGTCATACGCCGCATGTCGATGCGTTGGGTGTGATCGCGATTGGTGTCGGTGGTTTGGAAGCAGAGAACGTGATGTTGGGTCGTGCATCGTGGATGCGCTTGCCCGATATTATTGGCGTGGAGTTGTCGGGCAAACCGCAACCGGGTATTACAGCAACCGATATCGTGCTGGCGTTAACCGAATTTTTGCGTAAATCAAAAGTCGTTGGTGCGTATCTGGAATTTTATGGCACAGGCTCACGTGCGTTGACCTTAGGTGATCGAGCCACGATCTCTAACATGGCCCCTGAATACGGTGCGACTGCAGCGATGTTTGCGATTGATGAGCAAACGATTAGCTATCTCAAACTTACTGGCCGCACCGATGAGCAAGTGAAATTAGTTGAGACCTATGCCAAGCAAGCGGGGCTGTGGGCAGACACCTTGCAAAAGGTTGAATATGAACGCGTACTCACATTTGATTTATCAAGCGTAGTACGTAACATGGCTGGCCCATCGAATCCTCATGCCCGTGTAGCGACCTCTGATTTGGCAGCAAAAGGGATTGCAGGTAAATGGGAAGACGTGCCGGGGCAGATGCCTGATGGTGCGGTCATCATCGCAGCGATTACGAGCTGCACCAATACATCGAATCCACGTAACGTGATTGCGGCAGCGCTGTTAGCACGCAATGCCAACAAGCTTGGGCTGGTGCGTAAACCCTGGGTCAAATCATCGCTAGCACCAGGATCTAAAGCGGTGACTATGTATCTGGAAGAAGCCGGCTTGATGGGCGATTTAGAAAAGCTGGGCTTTGGTGTGGTGGCCTATGCCTGCACATCTTGTAATGGTATGTCGGGTGCATTGGATCCTGTGATTCAAAAAGAAATCATTGATCGTGATTTATATGCGACGGCTGTATTGTCGGGTAACCGAAATTTTGATGGCCGTATTCATCCGTATGCCAAGCAGGCATTTTTAGCATCGCCACCGCTGGTTGTGGCCTATGCCATTGCTGGCACGATTCGTTTTGATATTGAAAAAGATGTGTTAACGGTGGTGAATGGCAAAGAAATTCGCCTCAAAGATATCTGGCCGACGGATGAAGAGATTGATGCCATCGTTAAATCCAGCGTCAAGCCAGAACAGTTCCGCAAAGTCTACGAACCGATGTTTGCGATTCAGGCAGATAGCGGCACCAAAGTGAGCCCCTTGTATGAATGGCGCGGTCAATCAACCTACATTCGTCGCCCACCGTATTGGGAAGGTGCATTGGCAGGTGAGCGCGGCTTAAAAGGTATGCGTGCATTGGCAGTTTTGGGTGACAACATCACTACCGATCATTTGTCGCCATCGAACGCCATTTTGCTCGACAGCGCTGCAGGTGAGTACCTCGCTAAAATGGGCTTGCCGGAAGAAGACTTCAATTCGTATGCAACGCATCGCGGCGATCACTTAACAGCGCAGCGTGCCACCTTTGCGAATCCGACGCTGATTAATGAAATGGCTGTCGTCGATGGAAAAATCCAAAAAGGATCGTTAGCGCGTGTCGAGCCTGAAGGCAAAGTGACACGTATGTGGGAAGCGATTGAAACCTACATGGAACGTAAACAGCCTTTGATCATTATTGCCGGTGCCGATTATGGTCAAGGTTCTTCACGTGACTGGGCAGCCAAAGGCGTGCGTTTGGCGGGTGTGGAAGCTATTGTTGCTGAAGGTTTTGAGCGTATCCATCGTACTAACCTGATAGGCATGGGAGTTTTGCCGCTTGAATTTAAAGCCGGCGCCGATAGAAAAAAATTTGGTATCGATGGAACTGAAACCTACGATGTTGTTGGTGAGCGCAAACCACGCGCTGATCTGACCCTTATCATTCATAGAAAAAATGGTGAACGCGTTGAGGTTCCCGTCACCTGTCGCTTAGATACTGCCGAAGAAGTGTCGATTTATGAAGCCGGTGGTGTGCTGCAACGCTTCGCCCAAGATTTTCTGGCTTCGACAAAGGCGGCTTGATCATGGCACACGCTCCCCAAATTAAGGTCGCCGCCACCTATATGCGCGGTGGCACCAGTAAAGGCGTCTTTTTTCGTCAGCAAGATCTACCTGGAAACGCTCAACAACCCGGAGCAGCGCGTGACAAATTATTGTTGCGCGTGATTGGTAGTCCTGATCCTTATGGCAAACAGATCGACGGTATGGGTGGTGCTACGTCGAGTACCAGTAAGTCAGTGATTATTTCTAAAAGCACTCGCCCAGATCACGACGTTGATTATTTATTTGGTCAAGTATCGATTGATAAAGCCTTCGTTGATTGGAGTGGTAATTGCGGCAATCTGTCAGCCGCGGTTGGTCCTTTCGCTATTAGTAATGGCTTAGTCGATGCGAGCCGCATACCGAAAGACGGTGTCGCCATCATTCGTATCTGGCAAGCCAACATCAGCAAAACCATCATTGCGCATGTACCTATCGTGAATGGTGTTGTTCAAGAGACCGGTGACTTCGAACTCGATGGCGTGACATTTCCCGCCGCAGAAGTACAACTGGAATTCATGGATCCCGCCGCCGAAGAAGATGGCGCGGGTGGTGCGATGTTTCCTACTGGCCGCGTTGTTGATCAACTCGAGGTACCCGGCGTGGGTACGTTGACTGCGACGATGATTAACGCAGGTATACCCACCATTTTCGTCAATGCACAGGAAATTGGTTACACCGGTACCGAGCTACAAGAAGCGATTAATGGTGATCCTAAAGCGCTCGCGATGTTTGAATTGATTCGCTCGCACGGCGCGTTGCGCATGGGTTTGATTAAAACACTTGAGGAAGCAGCCCAGCGTCAGCACACCCCCAAGGTGGCATTCGTCGCTCAATCAGCAGACTATATTTCGTCGAGCGGAAAGCAAGTGAAAGCAGGGGATATCGATTTGCTAGTGCGCGCGCTGTCTATGGGTAAGCTACATCATGCGATGATGGGTACAGCCGCTGTCGCGATTGGTACCGCCGCAGCCATTCCGGGCACGCTAGTGAATGCAGCGGCTGGCGGTGGTGCACGTAGCGCGGTTCGTTTTGGTCATCCTTCTGGGACTTTGCGAGTGGGTGCGGAAGCAGTCAATGTCACCGGTGATTGGAGCGTGACCAAAGCTATTATGAGTCGTAGTGCACGCGTGTTGATGGAAGGATGGGTCAGAGTACCCGGTGATAGTTTTTGATGTGGGTGCATAAGTAGTGAGCAGTCGACATATAAAAAATAAGGTGGGGGGACGCGGCATGGATTACAACGAGTTTTATAAACAATCAATCGATGATCCGGAGACGTTTTGGGGCGCACAAGCCAAACGTATTGATTGGCGTACGCCGCATTCCCGTGTACTGGATTATTCCAAGCCACCTTTTTCTAACTGGTTCGTCGGTGGGGAAACTAATCTTTGCCACAATGCTATTGATCGCTGGGTAGATAAGCAAGGCGATCAAACCGCGCTGATCGCTATTTCAACCGAAACTCCCGATGCTGCGCCCGTAGAAAAAACTTGGAGCTATCGCGAGCTGCAACGCGAAGTCGAGCGTACCGCTGCCATCATGCAATCGCTGGGCGTTGGCAAGGGCGACATGGTGTTGATTTATATGCCCATGATTGCTGAAGCTACGTTTGCGATGCTCGCATGTGCGCGTATCGGTGCAATTCACTCCGTGGTTTTTGGTGGTTTTGCTGCGCATAGTTTGGCGACGCGCATTGATGATGCGAAGCCTAAATTAATTGTCTCTGCTGATGCTGGTTCACGGGTTGGCAAAGTCGTTCCGTATAAGCCCTTGCTGGATGAAGCAATTCGTTTGGCATCACACAAGCCCGCGCATGTGCTGTTAGTTGATCGCCATCTCTCTGCTATGGAGCGTGTGGCGGGTAGGGATGTTGATTACGCTGAGTTGCGTCATCAGTTAATGGATGCAAAGGTCCCCGTCACCTGGCTGCCATCCGATCATATCTCGTATATTTTGTATACCTCAGGAACGACAGGTAAACCAAAAGGTGTGCAGCGTGATGTCGGTGGTTATACGGTAGCGCTGGCCACCTCGATGGATTACATCTTTTGCGGCAAGCCCGGTGAAACATATTTCTGCACCTCTGATATTGGTTGGGTAGTTGGTCACTCGTATATCGTTTACGGTCCGTTGATAGCCGGCATGGCGACCATATTGTATGAAGGTGTACCGGTTCGACCCGATGCCAGCATCTGGTGGCAGATCGTGGAAAAACACAAAGTGTCGCGTATGTTTTCTGCGCCGACAGCGGTGCGCGTACTTAAAAAACATCCCTCTGAACTCATGCGTAAGCATGATCTCTCATCGCTCAAAGCTCTCTATCTCGCCGGTGAGCCTTTAGATGAGCCGACCTCGGATTGGATTGCCGGCGAACTTGGTGTGCCCATTATTGATAACTACTGGCAGACAGAAACGGGTTGGCCAGTGCTTTCGATTGCCAAGGGCGTTCAAGATAAACCCACCCGCTTGGGAAGTCCCGGTGTTCCTATGCCGGGCTACAAAATGAAGCTGTTGAATGAATCAACCGGCGAGCTGTGCGGTGACAATGAAAAAGGTGTTTTGGTTATTGAAGGGCCGCTACCACCGGGTTGCATGCAAACGGTGTACGGTGATGATCAGCGTTTTGTAAATACCTACTGGTCTAACTTTAGTAACGAGCAGGTGTACTCCACTTTTGATTGGGGTATACGCGATAACGATGGTTATTATTTCATCCTCGGAAGAACGGATGATGTGATCAATGTCGCGGGTCACCGTTTAGGCACACGTGAGATCGAAGAGAGTATCTCTAGTCATCCGAACGTCTCTGAGGTGGCGGTGGTGGGCGTAGAAGATAAACTCAAAGGGCAGGTAGCTGTGGCCTTCGTTGTACCCAAACAAGCGGAGACAGCGGCCGACCCTAAAGCGCGCTTGGCCTTAGAAGCTGAGGTCTGGGGGTTGGTCGATAAGCAGTTAGGCGCAGTCGCTCGTCCAGCGCGAGTGCATTGTGTGAATTTATTACCCAAGACACGTTCAGGTAAATTGCTACGCCGTTTGATTCAGGCGATTTGTGAAGGCCGTGATCCGGGTGATACCACCACTATTGAAGATCCTACTTCGTTGGATCAAATTCGAAACGCACTCAAGGGCTGATTAATCAATTAGCTCAGCGTTGCGATTACGGGCGTGTGATCTGAAGGCTGTTCCCATTTTCTGGGAAGCTTGTCGATCTCACACGCCGTGCAGCGCGCTGCGAGTGACGAAGAGAGAAGAACATGGTCGATACGCACGCCCATGTTGCGTCGGAAAGCCATCTGGCGATAATCCCACCAGCTAAAACTTTTCTCAGCCTGTGGAAACATCCTGAATGAATCAGTTAGAGGCAGGGCGCACAGTCGTTGGAAGGCGGCGCGTTCTTCATCAGAGCATAAGACTTGATCTTTCCAAGCCACTGGATCGTGTACATCAGCGTCGGCAGGTGCAATGTTGTAATCGCCGAGTATCGCGAGATTAGGATGCTGTTTCAATTCCGATTCTAACCAGCGTGCCAGCGCATCCAGCCATTTTAGTTTGTAGGCATACTTGTCTGTACCTACTGCCTGTCCATTCGGAACATAGGCGCAAATCACGCGCATGCCATCTAAGGTGGCACTGATAATTCGTTGCTGCTCATCTTCAAACAGCGGATTATTTTTAACCACATCCGTCATCGCATGGCGCGACAGTATGGCGACACCGTTATAGGTTTTTTGACCGGTAAACGCAACGTGATAACCGAGTGCCTCAATGTCTGCCTGTGGAAATTTATCATCCGTCATCTTGGTTTCTTGCAGGCAGAGAACATCGACGGGATTGTTTTCCAGCCATTGCACAACTTGAGGCAAGCGAACCTTCAGTGAGTTGACGTTCCAGGTAGCGAGTTTCATAAGAGGGGAGTAGTCACAGCGTGAGTTGTCTGCGGATCAACGTGAAACTACGATCCGCAGGCAGGATGTTTCTGACAGATTAGCCTTCTGCGCGGTCAATCAAAAAGGTAGTGAGCATCGGTACCGGCCTGCCGGTTGATCCTTTAGCGCCACCGCTCTTCCAAGCGGTGCCCGCGATATCTAAATGCGCCCATGTGTATTTACGGGTGTAACGCTCGAGGAAACACGCTGCGGTAATGCTGCCAGCAGGTGGGCCACCGATGTTGGCCATATCAGCGAAATTAGATTTCAATTGTTCGTTGTAGGCTTCCTCGATTGGCATCCGCCATGCGGTGTCGTTGGCGTATTTGCCTGCGGCGAGTAATTCATCAGCCAGTGCGTCATGTGCTTCATCGTGACGCGTGAACAAACCGGTGTTGTGATGACCCAGAGCGGTAATGCAAGCGCCAGTCAGGGTGGCAATATCCACCACGCAAGCGGGTTTGAAGCGTTCGACATACGTCAATGCATCGCACAGAATCAGTCGGCCTTCTGCATCAGTGTTCAAAATTTCAATCGTCTGACCAGACATGGAAGTGACGATGTCACCAGGGCGAGTAGCGGTTCCCGAAGGCATATTTTCGCAGGTGGGTATAACGCCAATGACATTCAGAGGCAGTTCCATTTCGCCCACCGCTTGCATCGTACCCAGCACCGATGCCGCACCACACATGTCGTATTTCATTTCATCCATGCCGCCACCGGGCTTGAGTGAAATACCACCCGTATCAAAGGTGATGCCTTTACCCACCAGCACCACCGGCGCATCTTTCGCTTTGCCGCCCATGTGTTTGAGCACGATGAATTTCGGTGGCTGTGCACTGCCATTGGTCACCGACAAAAAGCTACCCATCTTGAGCGCTTCGAGTTGCTTGCGATCGAGTACTTCCACACCCAAGCCCACATCGCGTGCGATGTGTTTAGCGGTAGTAGCTAGATAGGTCGGTGTGCAGATATTGGGTGGAAGGTTGCCCAAGGTTTTAGCCATATCCATACCGTTGGCTACGGCGACTGCTTGTTTTAGTGTGTGCTTAGTCGCTGCATCCGTTGCGTCGACTAGCAAAGTGACTTTGCGAACGCCGGATTGCGTTTCATCTTTTTTGCTTTTGAGGCTATCGGCGCGGAATACGCTTTCACGCAAAGCCAGTACTTGGGTACGAAGTGCCCAGTGCGCGTCACGGCCTTTAATGCCATCGACAGGAAGCGCCAGCAGGGCGTCATTGGCTCCGAGCTGAGAGAACACGCGCGTCACTGACTGAACCGCGGAAATAAAATTACGGTCGGAGATAGCATCCTGAGCACCTAAGCCCACCAGCAGTACCCGTTTAGCCGGGCCGCTGCTACGATGAACCAGTAGGGTGGTTCCCGCTTTTCCGGTGATGTCACCGCTTTTGACAGCTGCCGTGAGTGATCCCTTCAAATCCAGTGCTTTGGCCGCGGCGCTGAGTTTGCCGCCTTCGTACACTCCTACCGCTATGCACGACGATTTGTGCTGTGCGATTGCGTTTTTTGTATTAAAAGCTTTTATGCTAAAGTCCATGAGCGCTCCTTTTATCTAGGTAATTATAGTCTCCGAATGATTTTTCAGCGCGCAATCCGCCGCGAACTGCGTAATACGGTCGGCGCGGTCTTCACTACTCTGTTCACCATCGTCATCACCGTAATGCTTATACGGATACTTGGCGATGCAGCGGGCGGCCGAGTTGCCTCTGGCGATGTGGTCGCTTTGCTTGGCTTTGCGGCACTCATTTATCTTCCAGTCATTCTTTCTCTAACGGCCTTTGTCTCGGTGTTGTTGGTGGTGGCGCGCAGTTACCAAGACTCAGAAATGATTGTCTGGTTTGCCTCAGGGTTATCGCTGATGCGCTGGATACGGCCTGTGATGGCTATAGGAGTACCGATTGTGGTGCTTACAGCATCCTTATCTTTATGGCTGACTCCATGGGCGAGTCGGCTATCGGCAGAGTACAAAGAGACGTTTAGAAATCGCGAAGATATTTCGCGGATTTCACCCGGAAAATTTCAAGAGTCTGCTTCTGGCGATAGAATTTTTTTCGTTGAAGGGCTCTCATCCGATACCCGCAATGTAGAAAATGTTTTTGTTAGCCAGTCGCGCGATAAAAAAAATAGTGTGGTGGTAGCTCAGGTTGGCTCAGTCAGCGTCGATGCGCGTGGTGACAAATTACTAGAGTTGCGCAATGGCCATCGCTATGACGGTACACCTGGCGCTCCCGATTTTCAAACAATGGACTTTGGTCGTTACGTGATCGTGATATCAAGCAGTCACCGTGAGCTAGAAGATAACAAATCGTCGCGCGTTCTTCCTACTGCTGCATTGATCGCCTCACCTGAGCCAGCCAATATGGCAGAGCTGCTCTGGCGCATCTCCTTGCCTGTCATGTGCATGCTGCAGATGTTACTTGCGATACCCCTAGGTTTCGTTAATCCGCGTCGTGGACGAACGCTTAACCTGATGATTGCCTTGGTGTTGGCCATTTCTTATTTGAATTCTCTCGGTATCGTGCAGGCAGCGGTCGGGCAGGGGCGCATTTCGTTTGGCGCTGCTTGGTGGCCATTACATTTAGCAGCCTTCCTGATCATCATGCTGTTATTTTTCTGGCGGAATAACACCAATAGCCGCTGGCATCCTATGGCGTTACTGATTTTAGGGCGTCAGCTAATTTCACGCAAAAGGACGGTCGCATCATGAGTGTGTTGCGCCGTTATTTTTCGGCTGAAATTTATCGAGCCGTCTTGTTTGTGCTGATCGCGTTTTTGTCGTTGTTCGCCTTCTTTGACATGATGGGCGAGATTCGATCAGTAGGGCGAGGCGCGTGGAATATTGAATATGCCTTCATCTATGTCACCCTAGGTTTACCAGCGTATGCCTATGAATTGATGCCGATAGCGGCGCTAATCGGAACCATATACGTGATGGCGCAACTAGCCGCGCGTTCCGAATTTACGGTCATGCGTGCTTCATCCTTGTCGATGGGTGGCGTCATCCGTTTGTTATTGCCCATTGCCATTGTGTTGGTGATATTTACCTTTGCACTGGGCGAGTTTATTGCACCTAAATGTTCTGATTTTGCAGAAAATTTTAAGCGACGCATTATGGGTGCCACGATTTCTTCAGAGTTTCGAACAGGTCTATGGGCCAAAGATGTGATTCGCGGATCAGATGGCAAGACAGTCGCTGGTTCACGCTTTTTAAATGCGCGTAAGGTCGAGCCCGATGGCATATTACGCACAGTAAAAATCTACGAATTTGATCGCGAGATGCATATGTTAGCGATGATTTCTGCTGACGAAGCGCGTTTCACGGGTGATGGACGCTGGCTAATGACTAACGTCGAAGAGTTACGTTTTGCACCTGATCGTTCTCCCGTCGACACTCGGCAACCCGCATTGGTGTTGGGTCGGAAATTTCCAACAACCACCCTGCAATCCGAGATCACACCAGAAATCATGGCAGTCCTGATGGCCGAGCCTAACAAAATGTCAGCGGTCGATCTTGCTCAATTCAGCCGACATTTAGAAGATAACAAACAACGAAGCGAGCGCTATGAGATTGCCTTGTGGACTAAGCTTTTATATCCCTTAGCCGTGTTTGTCATGATAGCGTTAGCGCTGCCGTTCGCCTATATGCAGAGTCGCAGTGGTGGTGTTTCGCTCAAAATTTTTAGCGGCATCATGATAGGTGTGGCATTTCATTTATTGAATAATCTTTTCTCGCATATTGGCTTGCTTAATACCTGGCCGCCATTGGCGACAGCGATGGCGCCGAGTGCATTTTTTCTTTTAGCCGCCATCTCTGCGCTTTGGTGGGTGGAACGACATTGATGAAAAAGAACCAAGCCCTTGTTTTATTTGCGCACGGCGCACGCGACCCGCGTTGGGCGATTCCCTTTGAGCGACTCGCAGAGCGCGCTCGTACTAAGCGACCCGACGTCAGCGTTTCTTTAGCTTTTCTGGAATTAATGGAGCCGCGCTTGCCCGCTGTCGTGACTGAGCTAGTGAAAAGCGGTCATGAAAAAATAAGCATCGTGCCTGTTTTTCTCGGGCAGGGTGGTCATGTATTGCGCGATTTGCCGCCGCTGATAGATGAGTTGCGGGAGACTTTCCCTCAGCTTGAAATTTCGCTCTCTCATGCTGTGGGTGAAGATGAATCCGTACAGGAAAGTATTGCGGATTATTGTTTGGGTACTATCGCAGATGAGTAGTGGGTACCGAGTCAATCAGATTTTTTGATCCGCTGACGTAAGGCTTCACCTATCATCACCAGCACCGGACCTGCACAGTCCGGTAGTCCTTCGGCCATCTGAGCCAGCGTCATGCGCATCACGCGTTGATTAGCACGACTCACATTTTCAATCGCAATCACAGTTGTTTCGGCAGATTTACCTGC
>CANGJE010000036.1 GCA_947454305.1 Oxalobacteraceae bacterium | reverse complement strand
TGGTCTTGATACATCGCAGATACAAGCTTTATCTAGCCGACAAGTCGGCTACCTATCGACAGATCAGATACAACAACTCTCAAGCACGCAGCTACAAGCCATTGAAATAGGTGATATCCCTGGCCTGAGTACTGCACAAGTCGCGGTCATCGCTAGTAGTCAAATCTTTGGCTTAACAACAGCGCAGGTCGTCGCACTGTCAAGCAGTCAGATTGGGCAGCTAGCAACCACAACGCTTGCGCAAGTTTCAAGCAGTCAATTACGAGCGATTGAGATAGCTGATATTGCTGGACTAAGCACTACGCAGATCGTTGCGCTTTCTAGCAGTCAGATAGGTAGCTTCACCACTGCACAGATTGCAGTGCTATCTAGCTCGCAGTTGCAAGCCATCGAGACCAGTGATGTGACTGGCTTTGATGCCTCACAGGTCCAGGCACTATCGAGTAGCCAAGTCGGCTACCTAACGACGAACCAGATACAACAATTCTCAAGCACTCAAATTAGCTCTCTCAGTAATAACGTAATTAGGGCACTGACGACATCGCAGCTGTATGCAATGGGCAGCAATCTTGTTGGTCTGAGCTCGGCACAGATTGCTCAATTTACGACAACACAAATTGCTGTGCTTAGCAGTACACAAGTGAGCGGTATAGGTAACAGCAGCCTCGCTTTAAACACTTTACAGATTGCGGCTCTAACCAGCGATCAAATTGCTGCGCTCACATCGGCGCAGGCACAGGTAATGACGACCTCTCAGCTAGCCGCAATCGAAGCTATTGACGCGCCTTATCTCACGACGACGTTTCTTTCCGCGCTCACTAGCACGCAACTAGCAGCGCTTACGACTGCGTCAGTTGCCGCACTAACTACGGATCAGATTACTCAAGGTTTTGGTACAGATATAGCTGGTTTGAATAGCGGCCAAATAGTGGCAATGACAACGGCGCAATTCTCGTCACTGCTAACTGAACAAGCCGCAGCACTAAGCATCACACAAATTTCATCGATACAGCCAGATGACGCAGCCTTCATCAGCACGCAAGCACTGCAAGCGCTTTCGAGTTCGCAGATAGCTGGGTTTACTACAGCCGCCGTCAGCCAATTAAGCAGCAATCAGGTAAGCCTAGGACTCGGCACTGATCTGGTAGGACTGAGCACTTCTGCGCTTCGCTCGTTAAGTACATCGGCGCTTATCGCACTTACCTCTCTGCAAATTCCTGCATTGAGCACCAAACAAGTTATTGCACTCAGCACTACGCAAGTAAGTCTTCTGACTACGTTGGCGCTTGAGTCGTTAACTACGTCGCAAATTAGTGTATTGCTGACGGAACAATTACGCATACTAAACAGCAACCAGCTTCAGATGTTGGATGAGAGCCAGCTGCAAGTTCTGTCTTCAACACAATTACAATCATTCAGCACAAATCAACTTAGTAGTTTATCTTCTGTTCAATTCGATGCCTTGAGCACCAATCAGCTGGCTACGCTGACGAGCTTACAGATGCGGGCGCTGAGTTCAGCGCAGCTTGGGACCATCGATGTATCGGAGGTTGATGCATTCAGTAATGTGCAGCTATTAGCACTGAGCGATGCTCAACTAGCGGCCATGTCCGATGATGTCGAAGTTAAAGTGCTTTTAAAAACACTAACTACCGATGCACTTCGTGGCTTTAGCACGACCCAGATACGAGCGCTGACTGAGCGCCAGCTCAATGCGTTGAGTACTGATCAACTACGGAGCTTGTTAACTACTCAGTTACGCGCGCTGACCACACTTCAA
This sequence comes from Oxalobacteraceae bacterium, assembly GCA_947454305.1. Lineage (GTDB taxonomy): Bacteria > Pseudomonadota > Gammaproteobacteria > Burkholderiales > Burkholderiaceae_D > Pernthalerella. Next base: position 25,758 of record CANGJE010000036.1, on the reverse strand, counting down.
TTGCAAATGCTGTCGTCTGATCAAATCGGGGCGATGACATCAACGCAACTTGCGGCATTGCGAACTGACCAGCTCAGTAGTTTGCTACCTTCCGCTGTACCGGCTATTAGCGCATCGGCACTCAATGCCTTATCTGCATCTCAGTGGGCAGTACTGACAACGACCCAAGTGGCTGAACTTACATCTACTCAGTTGGAACAATTAAGTAGCGTCGCCGTCACTGCCCTACAGCCTCGACAAATTGCCGCAATTGATCTTGATGCTGTCGGCGGTCTATCTGCCACAAATATAGCTCGGTTATCAATACGTCAGTTAGCTGCCTTTAACACCCTTCAAGTAGCTGAGTTATCTACTACTCAATTACGAGGATTAACGTCACCGCAAATTGCTAGCCTAACGACAGACCAGATAAATGCGTTAGAGGCATCATTGCCAACACTGGCGCCCGTTCAAATCCAAGCCTTAACATTGGCCCAATTAAAATCGATCGCGCCAGAGCAATTAACTGCAATGACAAGTCAGCAGTTTCGATCGCTCAGCATCACGCAATTACGAGGACTCACTTTTGATCAAGTATTAGCACTTACAACGGACAACATCGTTGCACTCTCCTCCATTCAGTTAGCTTCATTGAGTACCGGTCAGATTGCCAACTTAAGCACTACACAAATTGCTGCCATTAGCTCTGCACAAATAACTGGATTGACTACCGCTCAGATCCGAGCGATGAGCTTGGATCAAATCGAAGCAATCAATACATTGGCAATTGCCGCTGCCAGCTCTACTCAGCTCCAATCGCTAACAAGCGCACAACTAAATAATTTGAGTAGTGACCAAATTTTGGCGCTCACTACAAAACAGCTGCCGTTATTAAAGCCTGTTCAGATTGCAAGCTTAGATACCGATCAAATACAAACGCTCAACAGCACTCAAATTGCTTCGTTGACTGTCGCCCAAACTAAGTCCCTGGGAACACGTCAGATCGCGGCTATTGACCCAACAGAAATCAGTGCAATGAGCCTTGATCAGGTACGCGGACTATTACCAGCCCAAGTGACAAGCTTATCAACGGATCAAATTGCTGCACTCACATCGAAGCAAATACAAGCTTTAAATTCAGCACAGCTTCGCTCGTTGACCACGAATCAAATCATTGCCATTGATCCGACTGACCTTCAAAAGATCTATGTATCGAATTTGATGACATTGCTACCAACGCAGGTAGCCAGCTTCACTACGGATCAACTAATTGCACTAACTGATACTCAACTACTATTTTTAACCTCAGCTCAGCTAAATAAAATATCTACGGATCAAATTATTTCTCTTGGCGAAAGAATTCAAATATTAGACTCGTCACAGATAGCCGCACTAAGCTCAAGTCAATTGCAAGTGTTGACCAGCACACAAATGGCGGCACTCACTATGCGCCAAATTACAGGGCTTACTACCCAACAGATACGCTACTTGCTGCCATCACAAATTAGCACCATGGAAGTTAATGATTTACGCGCTCTCTCAGCTAAACAAGTTGCAGCAATGACGGTTGATCAAATTGCAGCCATTACCTCTGATCAAATGTCGGCTCTCACCGCAGATAAAATCGTTGGCTGGACTAACGCTCAAAAGCAAGCATTTGTTTCGCCTCTGGCTCTTGATTTGAATGGTGATGGAATCAACACATTATCGCTAAGGAATGGAGTTACATTTGATGTGAATAATGATGCGAAGGCTGAGCGCACTGGTTGGATAGCACCAAAGGATGGATTATTAGTTCGCGACTTAAATCACGATGGCGCCATTAATAATGGTGGTGAGTTATTTGGCGAAGGCACGGTTTTAGCCAACGGCCGTCGGGCGAAAACTGGTTACGAAGCTCTCGCCGCACTCGACAGCAACCTCGATGGTGTGATCGATAAGCACGATTCAGGATTCTCGTCACTTCTCGTTTGGCAAGATAAAAATAGCAATGGTATCTCTGAGGCTGGAGAGTTGCGTTCACTTTCAGAGGTGGGGATTACTGAATTATCCCTACAAGCACACGCATCGAACAAAATAGATAATGGAAATCTGATCGGACTCATGGGAACATTCGCCACTGCAGATGGCAAAACTCACACGATGGGCGATGTGTGGTTCTCAACAGATCAATCAGGAAACAAAACGTTTGATCTGAATAAACTCGTTGATAAATCTGATAGCTCGCCTAGTCGAGGAGATCGCGTCATTGGCAACAATACCGCTCATCTACCTAATCTACAGTTAGATGATGTGTTATCGACTTCGGCGGATAGCTCAATTCAAGCGACGATAGATTCTGTTTTCAGCGCACATGGTGATAGCGGTACGATCAGTTCAACAGGCGGTGTAGATAGTGCTCAATACTCACTGCACGTTAGCTCACAAACACTATTGAATGAAAAAACTCAGACTCACTGGGGAAGCTGGCTGTAAGTCCGACTCATTTTGGTGTAATTGTTATTAAGAACAATTAATCACTGAAATGATCAAATACCAGACTGCGGAACCATTGATTACCGGGTTCTTTGTGAAACCGCGAATGCCAAAACATATTGATACCAATCTCGGGTAACTTAAGTGGCAGAGCGGTGTAGCGAAGGACAAATGGGCTAACGCAATATCTCGCAAATCTCTCCGGCACGGTCGCGATCATATCCGTGGTCGACAGAATATGACCGACAGCGACAAAGTGCGGAACCGTCAACAAAATTTTGCGCTTAACACCGAGCTTTTCAATCGATGCATCAATAGTGGCATGACCGGTTCCAGCTGCTGAGACTACAACATGATCAGCCTGTTCGAATTCATCGCGACTCAACAATGATTCTTTATCGAGCGGATGCCCACGCCTAAACATACACACATGCTGCTGCACAAAAAGCCGTCGCTGAAAAAAACCTGATTTCAAATGCGGCAACCAGCCGATAGCCATATCGACCCTGCCCGCTTCCATATCGTCAGCCAAGCCTGCGCCAGTTGTTCTGATGGTTGATACTGAAATACCCGGCGCAATTTGCGCGAGCATCTTCATTAGCGCAGGTAAAAAATAGATCTCACCAATGTCGCTCATACCAACAATAAATTTACGCTTACTGGTGGTTGCATCAAATCGCGTATTTTGATTTAGTGTTTCTTGAATCGCTGCTAGTGCATAGCCTATAGGTTCTGCCAGTTGCATGGCATACGCCGTTGGCTCCATTCCCTTAGAGGTGCGCAAAAACAAGTCGTCCCCCAGCTGCTGACGCAGACGATTTAAAGCATTACTGACCGTCGGCTGGGTTAAGCCAAGATTGACTGCCACCGCTGATACACGCCGCTCTTGCAGCAGCTGTTGAAAAATTACTAACAGGTTGAGATCAATATCCTTGAGATTCATAGAACATTATTCAAATTATGAATGAAGTGAATTCATAAGATTCTATATCGTAATTTTGCTCAGCTTCCTATACTGCTCCAAAACTTTTATAAGAAACGTGGAGACTATGGAGCTTGTCGTACAGCCGCTAGATCGACTACTGCAGGTGTCACCAGGCGCCAACTTACTCGAAATCTTACGCGCTAATGATGTGCCTATCTCGTACAGCTGCATGGCTGGGCGTTGCGGCACGTGTCGCTGCAAAGTGATTAGTGGCCACGTGTTTGAGACGGGACGGGAAGAAAAGATCACCAATCCCTCCGAAGGTGATTACGTGCTGGCCTGTACCAGCGTTTTGACAGAAAACTGCGCGATCGAAATACCTGAGCCCGATGAAATCGTGACTCACCCCGCCAGAATCATTAAAGCGACACTCACCGCCATCGAAGATGCCACGCACGACATCAAAATTATTCGGCTTCAACCCAGTAAGCCTTTATCTTTCTCGCCTGGCCAATACGCGATGGTGCAATTTACACCCGAGCATAGTCGTCCTTATTCGATGGCTAGTCTATGTACCGATCAACAGCTCGAATTTCACGTTCGGTATGTACCCGATGGTCGTGTGAGTGGTTATGTATTTAATCAACTTAAGGTAGGTGACTCCGTCCGTGTTAGCGGCCCTTTAGGTACGGCGTATCTTCGTACACTTTATGAAGGTCCGATGCTGTGTGTGGCAGGCGGTACGGGATTAGCTCCTATTTTGTCTATCCTGCGCGGTGTGATTGCTTCTGGCATGCAGAATCCTATTCATCTGTATTTCGGCGTTCGATCGCCTCAAGATATTTATGGACTGGATCAGCTGCAAGCTCTGCAAGCCGCTCATCCTTCGCTAAAACTACAGATCGTTGTAACCACGGACGATGAAGGTGTCAGTAAACATCGCACAGGTCTAATTACCGACGTCATAGCGCATGACCTACCTAATTTAGATGGATGGCGCGCCTACGTGTGTGGTGCGCCACCGATGGTTGAAGCAACGGCTGCTTTACTAAAGCAACGAGGCATAGAGGACCAGCATGTTTATGCTGATGCGTTCTACGCTAGCGGTACCTGATTAGGAGAGAACATGACAACAGCATCCACAGCCGACGCTAACGCTAGCCAAAAAAATCAACGGCGGCAGTACTATGACCGCATAGCAAAAGACCACATGACGCCGCTTTGGGAAGTACTCGGTGCATTGGTACCCAAACAACCGAATAGTCCTGCATTACCTGCTCTTTGGCGCTATGCCGATCTACGTGAAAAAGTTCTTGAAGCAGGCCGCTTGATCACTGCGGAACAAGCTGAGCGTCGCGTTCTTATATTAGAAAATCCCGGCCTTGCAGGTCAATCAGCTATTACGCAATCACTTTATGCTGGTTTACAACTGATACTCCCTGGTGAGATCGCACCCGCGCACCGCCACACCCAATCAGCCTTGCGATTTGTGATGGATGGTGAAGGCGCGTATACCGCCGTTGATGGCGAACGCACTACTATGCGGCGCGGTGACTTCATCATCACTCCCTCATGGACGTTTCATGATCATGGCAACCTAGGTGATCAACCCGTGGTCTGGCTAGATGGACTCGACATTCCTGTTGTGCGCTTTTTAGATGCCGGTTTCGCAGAACATGCGCCGAGCGCTTCACAAGACGCTATGCGCCCCGAAGGTGATGCATTAGCTCGCTACGGTAATAACATGGTGCCTGTGGATTTTTATCAGGAACCTGCTGATCCCACGCGCGTATTTGTCTATCCCTATGCTCGCACTCTAGAATCGCTCAACCAAATCGCTTCTGGAAAACCCGATCCTCATTTCGGGCATAAGCTACGCTATGTCAATCCCGCTACGGGTGCATCACCTATGCCGACTATCGGGGCATTCACTCAACGCTTGCCTGCCGGTTTTGAAACACGCCCCTACCAAAGTACAGACGGTACAGTGTATGTGTGTCTCGACGGTGAAGCCACCGTCTCCGTCGGTGACAAAGAATGGCATTTACAGCCAGATGATATTTTTGTTGTCCCATCGTGGCAGCCACTTAAGTTTTTAGCGCAGCGCGACACGACTCTGTTTAGTTTTTCTGATCGCCCTATCCAAAAATCATTAGGTCTGTGGCGCGAGGCCCGTCTTTAATTATTTAATCTTCAATCATTCAACTAATTATTTAATCCACAGGATTTACTATGAAATACGCTATCCCCCTACCTCCTACATATGCATTGGCCATCGCTAATAATGACGAATTTTTTCCGGTTAACCGTGTCTTTTGCGTTGGCCGAAATTACGCAGCACATGCGCGCGAAATGGGAAAAGATCCTGATCGTGAACCACCTTTCTTTTTTATGAAGCCCGCCTGTGCTGTTGTTCAGGCCGGTGAAAAGGAAATCACCATTCCCTATCCTCCCATGACCAGTAATTTTCATCATGAAATAGAACTGGTGGTCACTATTGGTAAAGCCGGTAAAGATATTCCTATAGAAAAAGCACTCGAGTACGTGCATGGCTATGCCGTTGGTCTGGATATGACACGACGTGATCTTCAGTTGGATGCGCGTGATAAAGGTCGGCCATGGGAATTTGGTAAATCATTTGCTGGATCGGCGCCTATCGGTCCAATTCACATAGCTAAACAGATTGGCCATCTTTCAACGGCAACTATTTCATTAACGGTGAATGACCAGCCACGTCAATCATCCGACATTGCTAAATTAATTTGGTCCGTCGCAGAATCCATATCGTACTTATCGAGCTACGAAACCTTAGAACCGGGCGACATCATCATGACAGGCACGCCCGAAGGCGTGGGCGCTGTGATGCCGGGCGATGTCATGCAGGGGCATATTGATACCCTTGGTGACATCGTTGTTCGTGTAGCGAAATAACTAAAACAAGGAGAATACGATGGGTAATTCACCCGAGGTGTTCAAGCAACCGCATGTCTGGGAAGCCGAAGGTTCAAGCCGCATTCCCTTTTGGGCATATACCGATGAAGCTATTTATAAAAAAGAACTCGATCGTCTTTTTTACAAAGCGCATTGGAGTTATATCGGCCTAGAAGCTGAAGTACCTAATCCGGGTGACTTCAAGCGAACGGTCATAGGCGAACGCTCAGTCGTTATGACGCGCGATATGGATGGCTCACTCAACGTCGTAGAAAATGTCTGCGCACATCGTGGTATGCAATTTTGCCGCGAACGTCACGGTAATAAAAAAGAATTGGTCTGCCCCTATCACCAATGGAATTACTCACTCAAGGGTGATCTGCAAGGCGTACCGTTTCGTCGTGGCGTAAAACAAGACGGCAAAGTCAACGGCGGCATGCCCAAGGAATTCAAAACTGAAGATCATGGACTCAACAAACTAAAAGTAGCAACCCGTGGCGGTGTCGTTTTTGCGTCATTCGATCATGACGTTGAGTCGTTCGAAGACTATCTAGGTCCCGATATTCTTTCGTACTTTGATCGTCTTTTTAATGGCCGCAAACTAACCATTCTTGGCTATAACCGTCAGCGCATTCCCGGCAACTGGAAGCTGATGCAAGAGAACATCAAAGATCCCTACCACCCCGGTTTGTTACACACATGGTTTGTAACATATGGGCTCTGGAGAGCTGACAACAAATCAGAGCTGAAAATGGACGAGAAATTTCGCCATGCAGCGATGATTTCTACTCGCGGTACAGGCGGCGTAAAAGCAGACGTGACACAAGGCGTCACCAGCTTTAAAGAGAATATGGAAATTCAGGATAAACGCCTGATCGATATCGTTCCCGAAGCATGGTGGAACGGCCCAACCGCTGTGATGATGACCATTTTTCCTAGTGTGATTTTTCAACAGCAAGTTAACAGCGTATCAACGCGACACATACAACCGAACGGACATGGCTCGTTTGATTTTGTGTGGACGCACTTTGGCTTTGAAGACGACACTGAGGAAATGACACAACGTCGCCTTATCCAAGCTAATTTATTTGGCCCTGCAGGATTTGTGTCCGCAGACGATGGTGAAGTCATTGAACTCTCACAATTTGGATTCGAGCAAAAACCTTCACACCGCGCAGTGGCTGAACTCGGTGGCTATGAATGCGAAAACACGGATCATATGGTGACAGAAACACTCATTCGTGGCATGTACAACTACTGGCGCAAAGTCATGGAGGTATGACGATCATGACTACACAAGCTAACAGCCAAACTTTGTTTGATCTAATCCACTTATATAGTGACTACGCAGCCGCTGTTGATAGCGCGCAGTGGGAAAAATGGATAGAGTTTTTTACTGACGAATGTGAATATAAAATTCAGCCGCGGGAAAACTATGAACGCGGATTTCCTTTAGCGACACTGGCACTACTGAGTAAAAACATGCTTAAAGATCGTGTCTACGGCATACATGAAACGCTATACCATGATCCTTACTATCAGCGTCATGTGGTTGGCCTACCCATTATTCGAGAAGAAAAAGATAACGTAATCATCGCGGAAGCTAATTACGCTGTATTTCGTACGAAATTATCTGAAGAATCGACTGTCTTTAATGTCGGCCGTTATCTCGATCGCATACAGCGCGACTCAACCGGATTGAAATTCGTCTCCCGTTTATGTATTTATGACAGCGAGATGATTCCCAATTCAATCATCTACCCTATTTGAGAGAATGAATCATGACTACACAATGGATAGACTTAGCTGCTATTGATGACATACCCGAAGATGATGTGATTGGTGTGGACTCGGCTGGTAAAAGTATCGCCCTGTATCACGTGGAAGGCAACATCTACGCTACTGATAATATTTGTTCCCACGGTAATGCGCGCTTATGCGATGGATTCGTTGAAGGACATGAAATCGAATGTCCGCTGCATCAAGGTAAATTTGATATCCGCAATGGCAAAGCTTTGTGCGCCCCTTTGACGGATGATCTTAAAATCTATCCCGTAAAAATTGAAGGCAGCCGAGTCTTTATTGAAATTTAAGCGCATGTGCACGAATTATTGGAGATTGACTGGGTATTGACTATGACATCGACATCTAACAAGCTTGTCTTATACAACTACTTTCGTAGTTCAGCGGCGTATCGTGTGCGCATAGCCATGAATCTTAAAGGCTTGGATTACGATTACCTCCCTGTTCACCTAACACGTGAAGGCGGTATGCAATTCAAGGAAAGCTACACCGCATTAAATCCTCAGCAATTGGTTCCGCTACTTGATGATGATGGCTTTCAATTAAGTCAATCACTGGCAATCATTGAATATCTCGATGAAAAATTTCCTACAATCCGCTTACTTCCGGATTCAATGCAAGGCCGCGCGCGCGTGCGACAACTGACACTGTCTATCGCTTGCGACATACACCCGCTACAAAATCTGCGCGTACTGAAATACCTCACTGGTAAGCTTGGCTTAAATGAAGACGACAAAGCCGAATGGATAAAAAACTGGTTAGCGCTGGGTCTGGCAGCACTCGAAGCCGATCTAGTACGCGCACCAACACGTGGTAAATTCTGTTTCGGTGATACACCTACTATGGCCGATTGCGCACTCGTTCCGCAACTATTTAGTGCGACACGATTCAACATTGATACCCAAGCCTACCCGACCTTGCGCTCTATTTATGAAGCGTGTGAAGCACTACCAGAGTTTGCTGCGGCGCATCCAGCGCGACAACCTGATTCTGAATAATTTTTGCAGTAGAAAGTATTAAATCGCGTTAAAAATCAGAAGTAAAGCGGCACTATCATTACAAAACAATGAGCCATAAAAAAATTGGCCAAAGGAGACAACATGAGTGAAGCAACAACGCACGTATCACAGAGGCAGTTTGATGTGAGCAAAGCCATCGATGACGGTGGCTTTACTACACTTCAAAAAATGGCGTATCTATTCGCTGCATTGGCTATCGTAGTCGATGGCTTTGATGGTCAGATGATTGGCTACGCCATCCCCGTCATCATTAAAGAATGGGGCGTAACACGCGCTGCATTTTCTATCGCGGTGGCCAGTGGATTAATGGGTATGGCCATCGGCAGCCTGAGTGCTGGAGTGCTGTCAGATAAAGTCGGTCGTAAGCCCGTGCTGATAGGTAGTATTTTTATTTTTGGCTCTGCCACCTTCCTGATAGGTTTCGCACCCGACGTTACTACCATTGCGATGATTCGCTTTTTTGCGGGCTTAGGTATTGGCGCGGCTTTACCGGCAGCGACGACATTAACCGCCGAATTTATTCCTTTTCGATTTCGCACAATGGCCGTCACAACTGCCATCGTTTGCTATCCGCTGGGTGGAATGCTCGCTGGATTAGCGGCTAGCCAGATATTGCCTTCGTATGGATGGCGCACATTCTTCTTTATAGGCGGTAGCTTACCTATCATTTACGCCCTACTATTAATCGTCATTTTGCGGGAATCACCAAAATATCTGGCACGACAATCGTCACGTTGGGAAGAGTTACGCGCACTCATGACGCGCATGAAGCATGAAGTCGCCCATGTGAGTGAATTCACCGATGGCATTATCGAGTCGGCCAAACGCGGCAGTATTAGCGACTTGTTTAAACACGGACGTGCTGCTGATACCACGTGGCTTTGGATTAGTTTTTTTGCGATCCAGTTATCGCTCTATACCGCATTTAGTTGGTTGCCTACGATGCTAACCACAGAAGGTCTATCGCCAACGCTCGCCGGCATGGGTCTGACTGCCTATAACTTTGGTGGCGTCATTGGCGCGGTACTCTGCGCACTCGCTATTAATCGTTTTGGCTCACGCTGGCCCATGGTGATGTGGGCGGTAATGTCGGCTGCAACGGCTTTTGGCTTAAAACTGGTGAACATCACAGCGACACCTGAAACCTTTTTGTGGGGCTTAGGATTTCACGGTTTATTCGTCACCGCGCTGCAATGCGCATTGTTCGCTCTATGCGCACATATGTACCCGACCTTGATTCGCGCAACTGGTGCTGCATCGGCGATGGCATTTGGTCGCATGGGTGCATTCCTTAGTTCGTTTGCAGGGGCTGCCATGATTACCGTGGGCGGAGCTAACGCCTACTTGAATCTACTGGGCGGTGCGATGGTGATTGTGGTTGTTAGCTTAGCAATGATACGTGGCCACATAGGACCGAAAGAACCACACACTGAGGAATCACTGAGTAATTAAATCATTTGGCGATTACATCAGTTGATTTACTTAATTTAAAACGGGAATCAGAGCGTCCTGCGCAAAGCTTCAAAAAATAAGCTGGACTGCAGGCGCTCTCCCTCAAGTTGTAACGCTACCTCATCTACCACCGTACGATTCACCGGTGCCAAAGTCGCGCCACTACGTGCTGCCAACACCTCAACCATGCAAGCACGCTCAAGATAGTAGAGATCGTCATAGGCATACGCCACGCTAGGTCCGCAGACCACAACACCATGGTTGCCTAGAAAAGCAATATCCGCACTTTGCATCACACCTGCAATTCGTTCACCCTCTGCATTACTGAGTGCTACACCATTGTAATTTTCATCAATCGCAATGCGCCCATGAAACCGCATCGCATTTTGAGATAGCGTCGTATCCAATGCGCGTTGTGTGGTCAGCGTTAATGCCGTCGCAAAAGGCATGTGCGTATGAAGTACGCAGGCCTTACGACACAGTCGATGAATCGCAGCATGGATATACATAGCGGTTGGCTCAACATCATGATGACCAGCTAAACGCTCCCCCTGCTCGTCAATCATGACAATGTCGTCAGCCTGTATTTCAGCCCACAAGAAGCCACGTGGATTAATGAGAAAACGCCCCGATCCATCCGGTAACTCAACACTAAAATGATTACAAATACCCTCACCTAAGCCATGATGTGCCGCGGCGCGTAATGAAAGCGCAAGGTCTTCGCGTAATTGTTTCACCGCGCGCGATTTATAGTCTTTTGCGTGCATTGGATTGCTCCTTTAAATCATGACAGACAGAAGCTAGCAGAAAAATTCATCGGCACCAATAAATCGAATGTCTGAGCACGGTTATTGACTAAGCTAAATAAGATAGGTAGCTCGATCTTGCCAAACTAAGCGGATAATACAGTTACAAATAATCGCCAAGTAGCAAATAGTTAATTTTTATTACACACCAACGCAGCGTTTCACACACGATAGGAATTCACCTATGAATAATGTTTCTTGCTACGCAGCCCATGCTTCCGACTCGCCATTGGTTCCACACCAAATCGCACGCCGCACACCTGGCGCGAATGACGTTCATATTGATATTGAATTTTGCGGTGTGTGTCATACCGACCTCCACTACGCCCACAATGATTGGGGCAGAACGACTTATCCCATAGTGCCAGGTCATGAAATCGTCGGCACTGTCAGAGCCTTAGGTTCAGCAGTGAATGATCTGAAAATTGGTCAGCGCGTAGCAGTCGGTTGCTTTGTAGGCTCATGCCACCACTGCTCATCGTGCAAAAACGATATGGAGCAGTACTGCCTAGCTGGATTCACCCCCACCTACAACGGTGCTAGTGCTGATGAGGGCGGCGTAACCTATGGCGGCTATTCAAAAAATATCGTCGTCGATCGACACTTTGTATTAAAGGTCCCTGAAAACCTCGACCCTGCAGGCGCAGCGCCACTACTTTGTGCCGGTATCACTACCTACTCGCCATTAAAACACTGGGGCGTAAAAGCGGGCATGACAGTCGGTGTGATTGGTCTGGGCGGCCTAGGCCACATGGGGATTAAATTTGCGCGAGCAATGGGTGCGCGAACCGTCATGATTACTAACTCAGCGCACAAAGCAGCCGACGCTAAACGGTTGGGTGCTGATGACGTGCTACTTTTTACTGATCAAGAAGCGGTAGCGAAGCAGGCAGGGAAATTTGATTTTTTGTTAAACACCATACCTTCGCCGCATGACGTTACTAGCTACATGAATCTGCTGAAAATTGATGGCACGATGTGTATCGTCGGCTCTATCGGCCCTACGTCTGATCTCAATTCCAGACCACTGATTTTTGGGCGTAGAAGCATTGCAGGTTCACTCGTGGGTGGTGTCAAAGAGACTCAGGAAATGCTGGATTTTTGCGGGCAGCATAATATCGTATCGGATGTTGAAATCATCAAGATGCAAGATATCAACCATGCTTACGAGCGCATGCAAGCCAGTGATGTGAAATATCGATTTGTTATCGATATTGGGCAGTCGCTGAGTTAGCCTTGAAATGCGCTTAAAGAAAAATTATCTTTTTGAACAATAAACTCTTATGGCTTAAGTTGCAATTAATTTGTTTTTTGACATGCCGCATATTTCAATACGAATGGAACTGTATAATATACAATATATGTATTCATATACTGGTAATATTAATTAAGTAGTGTTACCTAGAAATGTTACCTCCTGTATGCCTGACATGTAGCAGGCTTGGGCAGACGCCAGTTCATTCCGACTCATCTCTACACAATTAGCAAAAAAATCCTGTGCTTAATCTAAGCAGTCAATTGGATTTTCTAAGGAAAAATAGATGGCACTTTCCATTATTAATGGTTCCAACTGGTTAAATACCGCGGCTACAAACATTGCTGACTATCCATTTGGCAGCTATCTCACGCTTGGCAATCTTTCCAGCGAAATTTGGAATGACGTAAATTATGACAAAAGCTAATCTAGTCGCAATTTTAATTTCAAAAGCGATCGAAACTCAACGATACGTTATACCGATGCTTGGACTGGATCAGACAACTCCAAAGGAACAGATGCTGGCTCCGCATTAATTAGCAGCCGATATACCGGTGCCAACGTCTCAATGACTTATAGCAAAATTTGGTCTGATTCTAACAACTATAATTCAAGCATCAACATAAACTGGACCTACACAGGCGGCACAGCATCAAAGGATGATGATTTTAACTATAAGTATATTTCAACAAACAAAAACACTTCATCAAATACTTCGACGGGTTCCAAAGGTAGTTGGGCACAGCAAAAGACTGTATCTTTTTCTAATGTTGATTATAGTTATTCTTCGAGCAGCAGTGGCTCTGGCAGCTGGGAATATTCAAATTCTACTGGCACAACTATCTCAGAAAAGCTTGTAACAACCCTTACAGCTTATTCATTTAAAGATATTCAAAATGATCAAGCATTAAGTTTTGCTTCATCAAAAATAACTAAAGACGCCGTAGCTGGAACAGCCACAGTAGATGCCACTAACGTTAAGTATGTTTGTGCTGATTATTCGGTGGCGACTACTAAGTTTTCTAAGGCAATGTCTCTAGTTCAGTTTGATCAAATTCCAAGCATTACTGATCAAGCTGTCGATTTTGGGACGCTATCGACGAATGTAAGTGATGTATCGTCCATTTTTCTGCTCGGTGACAATACAATCATAATCACATCTCCAACGGGTGTTGCTATAGATGCTGATGCAGGCAACGATAAAGTCACTGGCGGAATAGGCGACGATACTATTACTGCAGGTACTGGCAAGGACACGCTGACTGGCGGAAAAGGTAACGATACCTTTATTCTTAACAAAGCTGATTACGATTTCACCTCAGCAAAGACGGTCTCAGTTGACTCCATTACAGACTTTAAATATGTAGCTAACGGCGAGCAAGACTCTTTGGAATTGGTTGGCTTTGGTAACGTTCAGATATTTAATACCTTGGCGGCAGCGAGAACAGCAAAGGCGACCGGCGAAGTAATTTATGAATTATCTACTGGCAAACTGTATTACAACAATGATCATAGTGGCGCTTTAGTCGGCGTTCTTAATTTTGCGACAGCAAAAGGTATTCCAGATACGAATTGGTAGTATCGCCGATATGAATCTTTTACCACTTTGTGAAACTTATTAACAAATCAACAGAAAATTATGGCCACTTTACAAAACTCGACACCCACTCTTCAAAATTCCGGTGCGCTTGATACTGACTTCTTACCAGCATGGGTTGATCAGAGCGGGCTCTCGCCTTATCGATCAGCTGATTATGCGTGGGTTGTAACCAAAGGTACGTTTGCCGAAAATGCGAATAACAACGTTACTTGGAAATGTGGTCAATCGACTGCCACGCTTGTTGATACCGTTGCCACCGATACAGCTAGCAAAAAAATCTACGCCACATCTATCAATTTCTCATTAATTGGTGAAGACAAAACCTCTTTGAAGTGGAGCACAAAATTTTCATCAGGTACTGAATCTAAAACTGCGGCGTATTCAACAGGCGCGAGCACTACCACTACTACTGACGACTTGACTTTTAGTGCTAGCGAATCTTCTTCAGCTAAAGCCTACAGCAGCTCTATGTCAGTAAAACAGGGGAATGGATTAGCCGTGGCATCAAGTATTTCTGCAACTTTTAGTGGTGGGATAGGTGCAACCGGCTACTCTCCTCTTACAGACTCATCAAATTATGGCGCCGGTGGAACGTACAAAGCTACTGGAAAATTCTCAATGAGTGATGCCAGCTCAAATAAATTTTCTGCTTCTATTGATATGTCTGGCACCACTTCTGGAGAAGAAGTTACAGCAACTGCTATCACCCTTGGAGCCGGATCTTTTTCTGTACGCGGAAGTGCAGTTCCTTTACATACAGATGATAGTACTGCCGTCATCACGATTACCTGGGGCACTGTATCTGTTTCCGATATGGAATTTTTTAATACGTTTAAAAATTTGACAGATCAAAGCGATACGATTTCTTTTGACACACTAATTTCAGGTGTTGAAAGCTACATGCTTACTTCTGCCAATACCATGACATTTAAAACCTTGTCTGGAACGAATAATGGTGCACACGCTGAAGCGGGGAATGACACGGTTACAGGAGGAGATGGAAATGAAGATTTAGGCGGAGATAGCGGTAACGATTCTCTAAGTGGCGGCGCTGGCACCGACACCTTGGATGGCGGCACGGGTAACGATATCCTCAATGGAGGAACAGGTAATGACGTTATTATCGGTGGCGTTGGCACTGATAAGTTGGCTGGCGGTACAGGTACGGATACCTTTGTGTTTGCAGCAGGCGATAGCGGCCAAACAGCTTCAACGCTTGATGTTATTTCTGATTTTGCTAAGGGCGCAGTGAATGTCGGTGATTTGATTGACTATTCCGATAGCCTGACACTAGGTGGTAGCAATGCAACTGCAACAGACACTCAGGCATTAATCAATCAGACGACCGGTATTGCGACATTTAATAAAGGATCGGGTGTAACTTTAGCGGATGCGCTGTCGGATATTACGACCCGTTTCACGGCGTCGACTGATTCAGCAGGTGAACTTGCATTTTTTAAAGTCAACAATGCTGGCAATTACTACGCGTT
Organism: Oxalobacteraceae bacterium; assembly: GCA_947454305.1. Classification (GTDB taxonomy): domain Bacteria; phylum Pseudomonadota; class Gammaproteobacteria; order Burkholderiales; family Burkholderiaceae_D; genus Pernthalerella. The sequence continues at coordinate 10,023 of CANGJE010000036.1, read as the reverse complement.
TATATCAGACGGCACGGCTGGGGTGACTGCGAATGATGTAGTGATTCAGCTCACTGGCCTTACTTCAATTAATACTATTAATCTGACAGGTGGTAATCTTACGATCTTGTCGTAAACAAAATGATTAATCTAGATCACGTGAATAAGCTACACGCTTAAATTACTAGAAAAGTAGTGTCTGCCGATAGACTTCATTACGATATGACAGCGGCAAACACTGCTTCAGTATGAAGACTAGATCACAAAACAATGTCGGTAGCTTGTAGTTGCGTTAATCCGACTAAGCTAACTTTTATAGCAAAGTCAGCAGTCTTGTTCCCGTCTACATCGCCATAAAGAGTATTACTTTCACTCTCCCACCACACAGTATTCGCTGCAGCGCCTGAGGTGCTAAATATGAAAGCCTGATCTGATGCTTTAGTCGTATTCGCATCCATGGCTTTCAGATCAATCTTGTCACCGCTTGAAAAATCAATAATCTGGTCGGGCTCTGTCACAGTTGAATCTGTTAGCGCTTTAAAGACAAACGTATCCTTGCCTGCACCGCCTGTAAGTGAGTCAGCGCCAGCGCCACCCGTAATCGTATCGTTACCGCTCATTCCAACTAAGGTGTCAGAGCCGTCAGTGCCATTAATAGTTACAGCTTTAGTGGCAATCGCCGTACTAACTAAACTTTTAACAGCCTCTGCTGTTCCATTCTTGTCTGTATAACTAACCGTTAGCTGGACGAACTGACCCGCAGAGGCTTTACCTAATTGATAGTTGGTTGAGGTTCCAGAATCAGTCCATGATGTTTTGTTACTGGATGTCTGCCACAGATAAGAAAAAGTTCCTAAGCCATCGCCATCGGTAATCTTAGTAACATTAGCCGTTAAGGTCTCGCCTTCAAAGAGCTTTCCGGTAATGGTAGGCAATCCAACGGGCTTGTCATTAACGTTTGTGACTGCATAAGTTGAACTAGAAACCGACTCAGGAGTGCCCAACTTATCCGTATATCTAATAGTTAATCTAATAGATTTTAAAACATCCGAATTAACCAACTTGTATGTTGTTTTGGTGGCACCTGCAATTGATGACCACGTTGAACCGTCTGATGATGACTGCCATTGATAAGAGAGAGTGCCTAAGCCATCTGAATCAGCCAACGTATTCGTTGCTGTAAGCGTTTGCCCTTTAGCTACCGTACCCGTAATTACGATGCTACCCGTAGGTAGGTCATTAACATTAGCTATCTTCGCAGTACCAGTAGATTTAGCTGATTCTTTGGCGCCAAAGGCATCGGTATACGATGCAGTTACGCTAATTACTTTACCGACTACTGCCTGCGTCAGAGTAAACGAATCGCCAGTAGCATCTTTGATAGCAATGCCATCTGCATTCCATTGATAACTAATCGTACCTAATCCATCCAAGTCAGCTAGCGTATTTGATGCAGTCAGTATTTCTCTTTGAGTAGCGGCACCAGAAATAGTTACTGATCCTGTCGGTGCATCATTTACATTGACTACAGCACTGGTCGCTGAAGAAGTTACGCTTTCAGAAAATCCTCTGTTATCAATATAGGATGCAGTGACCACAATCGTTTTCCTCACCTCAGCTTGAGAAAGCACATAAGTAGATGATGTTGCACCGCTAATTTCAGTACCGTTTGCTTTCCACTGATAATGAATTAATCCCAAGCCATCTAGATCAGACAAATTATTACTAACTGATAATATTTGATTTTGTTTCAACAAGCCAGTTATGCTTAACACGCCGCTTGGCAGATTATTGGTGGTTGTAGGCGTGGTTGTATCAATCGACGTAGATGCCAATAGCTGATTAGAAAACTGAAAGTATTTGGCATTAATTATGGTATCTATACCTTCAGTGCCACTTAATGCAGTCACTGTAAAAACACCATTACTGTATTTTATTGAGTAATTTGCACGAGAAAGATCAAATTCGCAGGTGTCAGAAGTTCCATTCCCAAAATCAATCGTATCATTACCTGCACCGCCGTAAATACGATCATTCCCATCGCCTCCGTAGAGAGTATCGTTGCCAACACCGCCTATTAAAGTATCGTTTCCAGCGCCACCATTGATGCTGTTATTCGATTCATTACCAGTGATACAGTCGCTTCCGCCACCACCAATGGCATTTTCAATAGCGCAGCCGTAAGCGATACCAAGGTTATTAGTTCCATCGTAAGTCGATTTGGGCGGAGGAGAACTCCAGCCTACGCCTTTGAGGGGATCAGATTGCGCTGTAAATTTTAAGCTGGAGTATTGGCCGGCACGTAAATCAATTGTGCAGTTCGTAGAAAAATTTATTGCTGAAATAGTGTCGTTACCTCCACCATCCCAGATAGATTTAAAAAAAGGTTTTGTTGCGTCTATAACGTATGTCGTGTCAGTCGAGTTGTAACTATAGTTCGCCCCATAAAGATACTGAATTGCTTTTATATCTAACACCATGGGTGTTTCTGGATTTATATCTGATGATTTACAGGAATAAGATCCATTACTATTCTTTGTAAAGGTCACCCATGAGGAATTTACTGGGTTGGTATATGACATAACCGTATATGACCGATTGTCCAAATTGCTTGAGAGATTAGGACTGTCGTCAAAAGGATGTTTGAGGCCTAAGGCATGACCGATTTCGTGAATTAAAGCTTCAAAGTTATAGTCGCCCGCTGACCATTGCGTATCACTATGAAGATCGTAATTAATCCAAACATCTCCAGCGCTTGGCCAATAGCTACTAGGGTAGGATGCGTGTCCCCACGTATTACCACTTATCGCAGACGTAAATGCAAAACGTATATCGCCTACCGAGCTAGTGGTGTCGTCAACTTTGGAAAAAATTATATTCGCAACATTTGCCCACGCTTGTAGTGCTTGAGTTCCCGCAGTCTGCTCTAACGAGTTCAACCCTGAACGATAAGTCGCCAGATTTTCATTTTCTGTAGAATAGGCTGCGCCTCCCACCGGACCAGAAAAGGTAGCTAAATTATTGGCTGACCAAGGAAAACTGAAAGAAACGGAGGCGGATGTACCCGTTAAGCCGCCCCACTTATAACCTGATAAGAGAGAATCAACGATGGTATAGCCACTGCTAACCGTAGCAATAGCTAATGAAGAAGTGCTTGGCGATGTCATATCATAACGAAGTCTATCGGCAGACACTACTTTACATGTAGTTTAAGCGCGTAGATTACTCAAGTGATCTAGATTAATCATTTTGTTTACGACAAGATCGTAAGATTACCACCAGTCAGATCAATAGTTTTAATTGAAGTAAGGCCAGTAAGCTGAATCACTACATCATACGCAGTTACTCTAGCCGTGCCGTCTGATATAAACGCGTAGTAGTTGCCAGCATTGTTGACTTTAAAAAATGTTAATTCGCCTGCCAAATCGGTATATGTCGTGAAACGGGTCGCGATATCCAATATCGCATCAGCTAAAGTCACACCCGATCCCCCTAATGCTAATTGTTTCCACAGTTAATCACGTGCAAATACCCTTTAAAGGCTCCGGAAACCGCCAAGCAGGTAATACCATGAATCATAGAAAAAGCCCAAGCAACGTCCTGTGCGAAATCAAGTCAACGGGGCGTTAAACATACATCGACTTGGGCTGTGACCGACCATCAAAAATGAGAGGTTTTCTGGCATTGGCCGCGTTGACAAGCCTTTTTCCTTACTATAAAGTAAGGAAAAAGGAGGCTACTCATGTCTACAGCAACACTTACCAGCAAAGGACAAATTACGATCCCTGTCGGAGTTCGTAATGATTTGAAAGTGAATGCCGGAGATCGGGTGGAGTTTATTCAGATCGCACCCGGTCGTTACGAATTCGTGGCGGTAACGCACAGCGTTAAAGAACTCAAAGGCATGTTCGGCAAGCCTGCGAAGAAGGTATCGGTTGAAGATATGAACAAAGCCATCGCCAAGCGAGGAGCCTCTGCGCGATGATTGGACTAGACACTAATGTTCTGGTGAGGTACATCATGCAGGATGATCCAAAGCAATCCCTCAAGGCGACGACATTGATTGAATCACTTGAGGATGATCACCCTGGATTCATCACGGTAGTTTCGATTTTAGAATTGTATTGGGTCCTGACCTCTTGCTACGGCCTGACTAATTATCAAGTTAAGCAGGCCTTGGATGTTTTATTGCGAACTAGGCAGATCATCGTTGACCGCGCTGAACAGATACTTCGCGCTTTAAGGGTTTTTGAAACTGGTAAAGCAGACTTCGCCGACTGCTTGATTGAGCGTACCGCTTCCTCGGTAGGCTGCGAACAAACTTTAACTTTTGATGTGAACGCTGCGAAGTACGCAGGAATGACTCTCCTCGTATAAACAACTACTCTGGCGGACTCCGAAAAGAAAAATGCCCGCTGAATTCAGCGGGCATTTTATTTATGGACCGAGTCCGTAAGCTTATAGAGCTTCGCCTGTGGCTTTGCGGTCTTGATGCGAGTGTCGGTCAGCATTACGCCTCCAGATGAGGGTAAAAAATGGGGCGGGTTGAGGGTAAGGTGATTTTTACCCGCATTTTTACCCGCACCAGAATCTGGATGTCAGTGTAGCGCGCTGGAGCTTAAAAGACAAAAAGCCCAGCATTTACTGGGCTTTTCGAAGAATCCATTCTGCTTATTAGAGCTTACTGGAGTTCTTTAGACTACTTATTGGCGGAGACCGAGGGATTCGAACCCTCGATACAGGTTTAAGCCCATATGCTTCCTTAGCAGGGAAGTGCCTTCGACCACTCGGCCAGGTCTCCACTTGTGGACAGGGATAAACCCCATCTCAACAAAGTCGAACATCATATCTTTTGAGCAGGTTTTGGTCAATCAAACACAAATAAACCAGCAAATTCAATGAATTAGCGCTCAGTTTTTCTTCTCAGGCTTGTCCGATTTTTCTTTATCCTTCTTTTCCACGATGATAAGTTGGTCACCATCGGATAAGCCATCGGGTGGATTCAAGACAATTTTGTCGGCCACGGTTATGCCGCTTAACACTTCAACCTTTTGTCCGAAATCTTTGCCCAGCTGCACAGCGTGTAGTTTGACGATGCCTTTGTCATCAACCGCAGCAACGCGTGGTCCCTCACCTCTAAGAAGCAAGGTATTCACTGGTACTACCAAGGCTGCGGTGTCGCCTGCAGGTACGGATACATCGACATACGCACCGGGCATTAATGCACCACTCTTATTGTCGATGGTGATTTCGACTTGAAGACTTCGGCTAGCTGGATCGATGGCGCGCGCTGTACGTACAACCTTTGCCTCAAATTTTTCACCCGGACGTTCGGGTTGCTTTAACGTCACTGCTTGCCCAGCTCGTATGCCTGCTGAGTACACCTGCGGCACATTAACGTAGAGACGCAGAGGATCCATTTGCGTCAATACGAATAAGGGTCTCGCAGCGCTTGCGCCTGCATCAATCAAATCACCCACGTTGACATTACGCTTAGTAATCACGCCACTGAATGGCGCAACGATTCGGGTGAATGACAGTAAATCTTTGAGTCGCTGAATATTCGCATCTACTGCACCGAGGTTGGCGACTGCCTGCTCATACATACTGCGACGCTCATCGTATTCTTGTTGCGAAACAGCGCGTTGATCTAACAACCCCTTCCAACGATCAACGGTTACTTTCGCCAAATTCAACGCAGATACCGATTGCTGACGAGCTGCCACTGCTTGTGCTAACTGCTGCTCGATTTCAGGGCTGTTAATCTCAGCGAGTAACTCACCTTTTTTAACTGAGCTACCAATATCTTTAGTCCAACGCACCAAGTAGCCACTCGCACGTGAAGCAATCGGCGCTTCGATTTGACCTAACAATGTACCGGGTAATGAAATCGTTTGATCGGTCTTGGCAGGTTCTGCATGCGTTACGGTTGCGTAGTGCTTACCATGACTTTTTGTATCAGCAGCCAAGGCTAGCGCTTCCGATTTTTGGCGCATCATCGTCATTGCAGCACTACCTAGCAGCACAAGAAATATGACGAAAAAACTCATGCGCAAGCGGCGCCAAGTACGAATACGGCGTATTTCTTTTTGACCTGCGCCCTGTATAGCAAGGGATGCGTGACGTGCTTTAGTCATCTCTTAAATCCTTAAAGCAGAAGCGGTGTTGTCAGCGGCGCGTGTGCGCCTTGCGATATAACGATGCGCCGATGCAAACAGCACTGGCACAAAAAACAATGTGGAAACGGTGGCAAACAATAAGCCACCAATAACAGCTCGGCCGAGTGGCGCATTTTGTTCTGAGCCCTCGCCTAATCCCAGGGCCATAGGCAGCATGCCGATGATCATGGCAGCAGCGGTCATGAGTACGGGACGAATACGGGTAGAACCTGCTTCGAGTGCAGCGGATAGCGGAGGTATGCCTGCTCGCAGACGCTGCAATGCGAAAGAGACCAACAAAATACTATTCGCTGTTGCCACGCCCATGGTCATGATGGCGCCAGTGAGTGCTGGAACGCTCAAGTGTGTGCCGGTCAAAAACAGCATCCATGCAATACCTGCCAACGCTGCAGGTAACGCGCTCACGATAATGAATGGATCGAGCCAGCTCTGGAAATTAACCACGATCAGCAAATACACCAGCACGATTGCAGCCGCCAAACCTATCAACAAGCCGGTATACGACGACTTCATCGTATTGACCTGACCGCGTAACGTGAGCTTCTGACCTTTTTTCAAACCCGGTTGCATGGCTTCGACTTCTTTATTTATTTCAGCCGCCAAGCCACCAAAATCACGGCCTTGCACACTGACGTAAATATCGATAACCGGTGTAATGTCATATTCGGATACGACCGCAGGCTGCACTTCAGGTGTGACACTCACTAAGTTACCCAACAACTGGCTTTGTCCATCCGGAGCATTAACTGGGGTACGCAACAATTTATCGAGTGAGTTCACATGGTATTGCGGTGTTTGAACCAAGACGTTGTAGACAACACTGTTGGCTGGATTTACCCAGAACGCTGGTTGTGTCTGAAAACTACCTGATAAAGAAACCAATACGTTTTGTGCCACATTCGCCGCGGATAAATTCAGCGCTTGCAATGCAGTGCGATCGGTATTTAAAGAAATCGTTGGTTGATCAAGGCGTTGATGAATGTGCGCATCAACCACACCAGGAATTTTTTCTACTTTGGCGAGTAACTGCTTAGCCATGGCGTAGCTGACATTCATGTCTTTGCCAGAAAATTGAATATCGATAGGCGCTTGCGAACCAAAGTTCAAAATCTGCGAAATGATGTCAGGTGGCTGGAAATAAAATTCGGTACCCGGATACAAACGCGGCAATTCGGCACGCAGACGATCGATGTGTGTTCGCGTTGGTGCGTGGCCGTGTTTGAGTGAAATCAAAATTTCACAATCAATCACGCCGAAGGTACCAGCGTTGTTGTACGACATATTCATACTACTGATCGTGACGCCAATGTTGTCGAGCACGGCATCGAGTTCAGCTTCGGGTATAAGGCTGCGAATCGACTGCTCAACATCATCAGCCAAACGCGCGGTCTCTTCAATCCGAGTACCGGTTGATGCTCGCATGTGTAATCTGATTTGGCCTGCATCAACTGCCGGGAAAAAATCTTCGCCAAGCACAAAGAACAAAGAGCAGGACCCAATACAAAACCCTAAAAACGCGATCATAAAGACGCGACGTCTCACTAAAAGCGCGCTCAGTGCTGAGAGATACGTACGACGCATGCGCTCAAAGCCTCGATCAAAAGCCAGATGCACACGTCGCAGCATATTGGGTTTATCCGAATGATGTGACTGTAATTTCATCATCATTAGTGCCATGGTAGGAACTAAGGTACGTGATAAAAAATACGATGCCAACATCGCAAACACCACGGCTTCAGCCAGCGGCACAAACAAATAGCGTGCTACACCCGTCAAGAAAAACATCGGTAAAAATACGATACAGATACACAGCGTAGAGACCAGCGCAGGCACTGCAATCTCGCTGGCACCATCAAAGATGGCTGTGTAAAGATCTTTACCCATGTGGATATGGCGCTCGATATTTTCAATCGTCACGGTCGCATCATCGACCAAGATACCGATTGCCAACGTCAACCCACCCAGCGTCATGAGATTGATGGTCTCGCCCAACGCACGCATGACAAATATCGATACCAAAATCGATAAGGGTATGGATATGGCGATGATGAAAGTACTGCGCCAGTTACCCAAAAATAAAAGAATCAGCGTTGCAGTGAGCAAGGAAGCAATCACCGCTTCGTGCAAAACACTATCGATCGCCGATTTTACAAAGATCGACTGATCAAACATCGTAACGACGCGCAGACCCTCGGGTAAACCTTTGGATATTTCGGTGACTTTTGCCTTAACGTTCTCGACAATTTTCAGGGTTGATTCGGATCCGCTCTTAAGAACCGTTAGCAGCACTCCGCGCTCACCATTATTTTTAACGATGTTTTGTTGCGGTTGAAAACCATCGCGAACATGCGCGACTTCACGCAAATAGGTGGTTGAACCATTCACTGTTTTCACAGGTATGTTATTCATACCCGCAATGCTGTCAGGCGAGCCATTCAGTTTAACTGCTTGCTCTAACCCTTCAATCTTTGCGGTACCGGCTGGCAAAATCAGATTTTGTGCATTAATCGCGTTGACTACATCGCTCGGTGTCAGACCTTTAGCTAGCAAAGCTTCGGTGTCAAGATCCACCGACACCACACGAAATTTGCCGCCATACGGGTAAGGTACGGCTACACCTGGAATGGTGATCAGCTGCGTACGAACCTGGTTGATCGCAATATCATTTAACTCTTGCTCAGAATGCAGTGGGCTCGATATACCGACCTGAACTACGGGTACTGTCGACGCAGAATATTTAATGATCAGCGGCGGCACTGTACCTGGTGGCAGCTGTCGCAACATGAATTGGCTGATCGCGGTAACTTGCGACAGCGCGGTCGCAATATTCACGTTCTGATGAAAATACAGTTTAACGACGGCGACTGATGCTGTGGACTGCGACTCAATATGTTCGATGTCATTAACAGTCGTGGTAAGCGCCTTCTCGTAGGGGCTCACGAGTCGCTCACGCATGTCTTTAGGTGGTAGTCCGGTGTAGTTCCAGACGATGCTAATGACGGGAATGCCTATTTCGGGAAATATATCGGTCGATGTAGAGCGCAGCACAAACGGGGCTGATAAAAGAATCATCAGCGCCATCACCAAATAGGTGTAGGGACGCTTTAGCGCGATATCGACAAGCCACATAGAAATTGCCCGGAGAGGAGCAGCGGATAGCCGGAGGAAAACCCCGGAATCGTGCTTTTTTAGTTAGTTTTAACGATTATTGCACGGCTGTACTTTTTTGACTTAAAAATACATTTAGGCTGGCTTTGCTGACATCGGAAAACCGTTACGCTCCCGGACTCCACCCTTCGTAGGCCTGACAGGTACCTGACGAAGGCGAAAATCAGCTGACGCTTAAGCCTTTTCCAAACCAAAGGCCTTGTGCAAAGCACGCACGGCTAGCTCGGTGTATTTCTCATCAATCAGGACGGAAATTTTGATCTCTGAAGTCGAGATCATCTGGATGTTGATGCCATCTTCGGAAAGCGTGCGAAACATCTGCGATGCAATGCCCACGTGGCTGCGCATACCGACGCCCACCACAGAGACTTTAGATACTTTGTTATCGCCCACTACATGGGTCGCGCCCAATGTGGCTTTCACGCCGCTATCGATCAACTTCATTGATTTATCGTAATCAGCGCGCGGTACGGTAAATGTGAAATCAGTTTTACCATCGACAGAAATATTTTGGACGATCATATCGACTTCGATATTCGCGTCAGCGACCGGTCCTAAAATTTGAAACGCAATGCCGGGTTTATCGGGTACGCCGCGCACTGTAATTTTTGCTTCATCGCGGCTAAAGGCGATGCCAGTAATGGTCGCTTGTTCCATGTGGGTGTCTTCCTCAAACGATATCAGGGTGCCTGACTGA
>CANGJE010000035.1 GCA_947454305.1 Oxalobacteraceae bacterium | reverse complement strand
GCAGCTGCTAAGCGTCGTGTGTTTGGTGTAGTTGGCATCGATATGATTGCAGGGCCATCTGAAATTTTGATTCTCGCTGATGGCAGTACCGACCCTGACTGGGTGGCGATGGATTTGTTTTCTCAGGCTGAGCATGATGAATTAGCGCAATCCATACTTGTTTGTCCCGATGCCGATTATTTGGCGCGCGTGCAAGCTAGTGTGAATAAGCTGTTGGCGGATATGCCCAGGCGCGATGTGATTCGCGTGTCACTCACAAATCGAGGTGCTTTAGTCAAAGTGCGCGATATGAATGAAGCCTGCGATATCGCCAACACGATCGCAGCTGAACATTTAGAAATTTCGGCTGAGCAGCCACAGCAATGGGCCGACAAAATTCGCCATGCGGGTGCTATGTTTTTAGGTAAATTTTCATCCGAGTCGCTGGGGGATTATTGCGCTGGGCCGAATCACGTGCTGCCAACGTCGCGTACTGCACGTTTTTCATCGCCGCTTGGTGTGTATGATTTTCAAAAGCGCTCATCGATTATTCACGTGAGTCAATCTGGTGCGCAGACCTTAGGCGTTATTGCGGCGGAACTCGCCTATGGCGAAGGTTTGCCAGCCCACGCACGCTCTGCCGAACTTCGGCTGAAATGAGTTTCACATGACTGTCAGCCAAACCATCATTCGCGCCGATGTGCGCGCACTCTCCGCCTATCACGTACCCGATGCCTCTGGTTTTGTGAAGCTCGATGCGATGGAAAATCCCTACACGCTAACGCCTGAGTTGCAACAGGAGTTGGGTCGTCGATTGGGATCGGCCGCGTTGAATCGTTATCCGGTGCCAACTTACGCAAAATTAAAAGCGGCCATTTGTACCAAGCAGGGTGTGCCTGATGGTTGGGATGTGGTGTTAGGTAATGGCTCAGATGAATTAATCAGCATTGTGTCCGTAGCATGCGCAAAACCAGGCGCGAAAGTTTTGGCGCCCTTACCTGGTTTCGTTATGTATGCCATGTCAGCGCAATTCGCTGGCTTGGAATTTATCGGCGTGCCGCTGAAAAAAGATCTCACTCTCGATCTGCCAGCGATGCTCGCTGCAATTCGTGAGCATCGCCCGGCGATTACGTATCTGGCTTATCCGAATAATCCCACTGGTAATCTTTTTGATGCGCAAGCCATGTTAGAGATTATTCGCGAAGTCGGTGATACTGGATTGGTTATCGTTGACGAAGCGTATCAACCGTTCGCTGGCGATAGCTTTATGTCGAAGTTGCCTGAGTTCGACAATTTAATCGTCATGCGCACCGTTTCAAAGCTAGGCTTGGCAGGTATACGCCTTGGCTACATGTCCGCTTCGCAGGCGCTATTAAATGAATTCGATAAAGTTCGTCCGCCCTACAACGTGAATGTGCTGACCGAAGTCACGGCAGGATTTATGCTGGAGCATACCGACGTATTGGACGCGCAGGCATCAGCGATTCGCGCTGAGCGAGAGGTAATGCTATCAAGCTTGGCTGAGATGGCTGGAGTTGAAGTGTTTCCTTCAGCAGCAAATTTCATCCTTTTCCGAGTGACTAAACAGGGTGTCACCGGCACCCAGATATTCGAGCGTCTGCTGGCTCAAAAGGTGTTGGTAAAAAATGTCGGTAAAATGCATTTTTTACTCGATAACTGCTTACGGGTGACCGTGAGCACGCCAGCCGAGAACGCCGTCTTTCTGGCGGCCCTTAAATCTAGCCTGAATTCCTGACATTACTCTAGCCATGGCACGTACAGCAGAAGTGGTTCGCGATACCAACGAAACCCAGATTCGGGTGGCCATTAACATCGATGGTACCGGTCAGCAAAAACTCAACACGGGTGTGCCTTTTCTCGATCACATGCTTGATCAGATTGCGCGCCATGGTTTGATCGATCTCGATATCAGTGCCAACGGTGACTTGCACATTGATGCTCACCACACGGTGGAAGATGTGGGTATCACTCTCGGTCAAGCGTTTGCGAAAGCGATGGGCGACAAAAAAGGTATTCGTCGCTACGGACATGCTTATGTGCCGTTAGATGAAGCCTTGTCCCGTGTGGTGATTGATTTTTCGGGTCGTCCTGGTTTGGAATTTCACGTTCCATTCAAGCGCTCAATGATTGGTAGCTTTGATGTCGACCTCACGCATGAATTTTTTCAAGGCTTCGTCAACCATGCGCTGATGACGCTGCACATTGATAATTTGCGTGGTGAAAACGCGCATCATCAGTGCGAAACCGTATTCAAAGCCTTTGGACGTGCATTGCGTATGGCCGCTGAGCTTGATTCACGCGCCGCTGGAACGATTCCCTCCACCAAGGGCAGCCTCTAAACAATTTGTTCGACGGGCCTTTTAGCCGCGCAAGCATTAAGCGATTTCATGAATAAGATTGTGGTGGTTGATTACGGCATGGGCAATCTGCGCTCGGTAGCGCAGGCGCTGATGCATGTCGCGCCGGAGGCTGAGGTGACGGTGTCTGCTGAGGCGGATGCGATTCGCGCTGCCGATCGCATTGTCTTGCCGGGGCAGGGAGCGATGCCGGATTGTATGCAATCATTACGTGAATCGGGTCTGCTCGAGGCGCTGATGGAGGCTGCGCAGAATAAGCCTCTGTTTGGGGTGTGCGTCGGAGAGCAGATGTTGTTCGATTCCAGCGAAGAAGGCGATGCTCACTGTTTGGGTCTGTTACCCGGTAAAGTGGTGAAGTTTCAGCTGGACGGCCAGATTCAACCCGATGGTTCCAGATTCAAAGTGCCGCAGATGGGCTGGAATCAAGTTCGGCAACGTAAAGCCCATCCGATCTGGGATGGAGTCGCCGATGGTAGTTATTTTTATTTTGTGCACAGTTATTATGCGGTTCCCGACCAAATGGATCACGCGCTGGGCGAAACGGTTTATGGTTTGCCATTTTGCTGCGCCGCGGGAAGAGATAATATTTTTGCCACCCAGTTTCACCCTGAAAAAAGTGCGTCTGCTGGTTTGCAGCTTTATAAAAATTTTGTACATTGGAATCCCTGAGCCGCAGCGACTAATGCTGATCTCACTAACCCAACCATCCTCTCAGTGATCCCACAGTAGCCATGCTGCTCATACCCGCAATCGATCTCAAGGACGGCCAGTGCGTTCGCCTCAAACAAGGCGATATGGACCAGGTCACCGTATTCTCCGAAAACCCAGCCGATATGGCGCGCCACTGGTTACAGCAGGGTGCTCGACGCCTGCATCTGGTGGATTTGAATGGAGCGTTTGCGGGCAAGCCCAAAAACGAGCCCGCGATCAAAGCCATTATTGCCACCGTTCGTGACTACGCTGATGAGCACGGCATTGACGAAATTCCCGTGCAACTCGGTGGCGGTATCCGCGACTTGGACACGATCGAACGCTATCTCGACGGCGGTCTTTCCTACATCATCATTGGCACCGCCGCCGTGAAAAACCCCGGTTTTCTACACGATGCCTGTAGCGCCTTTCCAGGCCAGATCATCGTCGGGCTGGATGCGAAAGATGGAAAAGTGGCGACCGACGGTTGGAGTAAATTATCCGGTCACGAAGTGATCGACCTGGCGAAAAAATTTGAAGACTATGGCTGTGAGGCGATTGTCTACACCGACATTGGCCGCGACGGCATGATGAAGGGCGTGAATATTGAGGCAACAGTCAAGCTTGCCCAGAGCATGACCATTCCCGTGATTGCCTCGGGTGGTGTGCACGACATCAAGGATGTCGAAGCGCTGTGCGCCGTTCAGGATGAAGGTATCGAGGGCGTGATTTGTGGCCGTTCGATTTACGAAGGAACGCTTGATCTGCAAAAGGCGCAAGACCGTGCTGATCTTCTCACCGGCGAGATCGGCGAAGAAGACTAAGATGACCCTAGCAAAACGAATCATCCCCTGCTTGGACGTGACCGCCGGGCGGGTGGTCAAGGGTGTGAATTTCGTTGAACTGCGCGATGCGGGTGATCCGGTCGAGATTGCGCGTCGCTATGACGAGCAGGGCGCCGACGAAATCACCTTTTTGGATATCACCGCGTCATCTGATGACCGAGATTTAATACTCCACATCATCGAAGCAGTAGCCTCTCAAGTATTTATTCCGCTTACCGTTGGTGGTGGTGTGCGCGTCGTCGATGACGTGCGACGATTGCTCAATGCGGGCGCAGATAAAGTCAGCATCAACACTTCGGCGGTTACGAATCCCCAGCTGGTTCAGGACGCCGCGAAAAAATATGGCTCGCAGTGCATAGTCGTGGCGATTGATGCCAAGCGCAGTCAGGCCGGTCACTGGGAGGTGTTTACCCACGGTGGGCGTAAGGCGACTGGTCTTGATGCCGTTGAATGGGCGTGCAAAATGCAGGCCTTAGGCGCAGGTGAAATTCTCTTAACCAGCATGGATCGCGACGGTACCCGATCAGGATTTGATCTTGCGCTGACGAGTGCGGTGTCGGATGCGGTATCAATACCAGTGATCGCGTCTGGCGGTGTTGGTGGTCTGCAGGATCTGGCCGATGGCATCGTCAAGGGCCATGCTGATGCGGTATTAGCTGCCAGTATTTTTCACTATCAACATCACAGTGTTGGAGAGGCTAAACAATTCATGGCCGCGCAAGGTATTCCGATGAGGTTGGTATGATCGCAAGCGCCAAATGGCTAAACCGAATCAAGTGGGATGAAAATGGTTTGGTGCCAGTGATTGCCCAGGAAATGGGTTCGAATGATGTGTTGATGTTTGCATGGATGAATCGTGATGCGTTAGCTCGCACAGTCGAGCTTGGGCAGGCCGTTTACTGGAGTCGCTCACGTAAAAAGCTTTGGCACAAAGGCGAAGAATCAGGTCACTTCCAACAGGTGCATGAGATGCGCTTGGATTGTGATGAAGACGTGTTGCTGTTAAAAATAACTCAGGTGGGAGAATTGGCTTGCCATACAGGAAGGCATTCCTGTTTTTTTCAGAAATTTGAAAATACCGATGGCCAGATTGAATGGGTAGCGGCAGACCCTGTTCTTAAAGCGCCGGAAGACATTTACGACAAACAAAAATGAGCGATATTTTGCAACGTCTGGCCGAGGTGATCGAATCGCGCAAGCTTGAAGCGGGCGGGGATCCAGAGAAATCGTATGTCTCACGCCTGTTTCAAAAAGGCGATGACGCGATACTGAAAAAAATCGGCGAAGAGGCGACCGAGACGGTGATGGCGGCTAAGGATGTGCGACACGGTAGCGAAGCGAGCAAGCTGGTTTATGAATGCGCTGACTTGTGGTTTCATTCCTTGATTATGCTGGCGCAATACAACCTCACGCCAAAGCAAGTGTTGGATGAGTTGGCTAGACGTGAAGGCTTGTCCGGCATTGAAGAAATGGCCAACCGTAAACTTCAGCAGCGCGAAGCCGCTGAGCGCCAAAAATAAATTCACCCCGCAATTTTCTCAGGGTCGAGCGAGTAGTTGGCCAGGCACCGATAAGAACAATGATGAATAGGAGCTAGAACGTGGATAGCTGCATTTTTTGCAAGATTGCCGCAGGCACCATTCCTGCCAAATTGATCTACCAAGACGAGCAGGTCATTGCCTTTCACGATATCAATCCCGCGGCTCCAGTTCATTTTCTGATCGTGCCCAGAGAGCATCTGCCGACGCTTGCCGATGGTAGCGATAAGCATCAGGCATTGTTGGGTAAAATGATGTTGCTGGCACCCAAGCTGGCGCAACAGCTGGGCGCGGGCTATGAGGATGCAGCAAACGGTCCTTCTGGTGGCTTTAAGGCGCTGATCAATACTGGTCCTGATGGTGGTCAGGAGGTGTACCATCTGCATCTACATGTCATGGGCGGTCAGCGTCCATGGAAGGGTCAGCATTGATTTGCTTGGTTTTGCAAAGTATTCCTAGGAGATAAGAATGGGTTCGTTCAGTATTTGGCACTGGGTCATCGTGCTAGTTATCGTGATGCTGGTATTTGGCACCAAGAAGCTCGGCAATATTGGGTCGGACCTGGGCAAGGCGGTCAAAGGTTTTAAGGATGGTGTTAAGGGCGGTGAAGAGGAAAAGCCAGCCGCTCCTGCTGCACATGTCGCTGATAAATCGACTATTGACGTCGAAGCTCGCGAAAAAACCAAGAGCTAAGAGTGTTTGCCTTTGCAACGGTCGCGTCGACCGCGACCGTTTGATGTGCCATTTCTTGAGCTTCCATCCCCATGATTGACCTAGGCCTCACCAAAATTGCCCTGATCGGCGCGGTCGCTCTGGTGGTGATCGGTCCTGAGAGATTGCCTGCGGTTGCGCGTATGGCCGGGACTCTGTTTGGACGTGCACAGCGCTACATCAGTAATGTGAAAGCTGAAGTCAATCGCGAAATGCAAATGGAAGAGCTGCGCAAAATGCAGGACAACATTGTCAGCTCAGCCAACGATCTAAATAAGTCGGTTGCAGATGATATTGCGGAGGCTGAGCAGGATTTCAGCAAAGCGATTGCCGAAGCTAATCAGGCTTTTGTTGGGGTCAATGAAGGTTTGCGTGTTCCTAGTGACAGTGAAATGGCTGCCAAACAGCGTGATTTCCGCAAAAAGAAATTGACTCAGAATTCGTCATTACCGATGTGGTTTAAGCGAAAGACAGGACGTCGTACGCGCGTTATTTCAGCGGCTGCTCGCGTCGTTCGTTATCGTCCTGGTCGCAGCAAACCTGCAAGGTTTTTTAGTTAAGGAAGCACTGATTGAACAAAAACGCGACGTTTCGTAGGTAATTGATCGAAGCTTTGCTCTCGATTCACTTGCCCCTGGGTCGCACAGCTTCACTGGCTCGCCACAAAATTCACAATAAATTAGCATCTCCCTAATGTCTGACGATAATTTCTCAGGTCTCAAAGATAACTTCATTTCTCATCTGGTTGAGTTGAGGACTAGGCTGGTGCGCGCCTCCGCCGTAGTTTTGGCGGTGTTCATCGTTTTGTTTGCGATATGGCCAGGTGCTGCGGCCATGTACGACATCGTGGCTCAACCGATGATGAATGCGTTGCCGGAAGGTTCGAAGATGATCGCCACCGGAGTGATTACCCCTTTCATGGTGCCGATGAAAGTCACCATGATGATGGCGCTGATGATCTCTCTGCCATGGGTCTTATATCAAGCCTGGGCGTTTGTAGCGCCTGGACTTTATATGCATGAGAAGCGACTCGTTGCGCCCCTGATTATTTCATCCTCGTTGCTCTTCTTACTCGGTGTGGGGTTTTGTTATTACTTCGTTTTTGGGACAGTCTTTAAATTCATTAACGACTTTGCTCCCAAATCGATTTCGGTAGCGCCCGATATTGAAAATTATTTGGATTTTGTTTTAACCATGTGCCTGGCATTTGGCATCACCTTTGAAGTGCCAGTGGTCGTCATCGTTTTAGTGCGTATGGGTTTGGTGACTGTAGAAAAGCTTAAAGAGATACGCCCTTACGTTATTGTCGGCGCGTTTGTGATTGCTGCAGTGGTGACGCCACCCGACATCATGAGTCAGTTATTTCTCGCTGTACCTTTGTGTTTGTTGTACGAGGTGGGATTGTTGTTGGCGCCCATGTTTGAACGTGCGACCAGGGCGCCTGAAGATACTACCGATAGCGTTTAATTCCGTTTAATAGCGTTTTTGATACCATGTGACACGGCGGCGCTTCAACTAGCGAATAATCACAAGGTTGGGCCAGCGGCTCGCAGCCATTTCACCAGTGGTTCGGCCGCCTTAAAATAATCCATCAGTCGTTTAGGTAAAGTGGCTGGCGCCATTGTGCGTACGCTGATTTCATGCCAGGCGATATAGCTCTTTAGCTTTAAGGCTTCGGCATTCGGCGAGTCGACATCAAACCCTTTCGGCATACGTATGGTTTTGTCTTCTTGTTGCAGACCGCCGAACACGGAATTTAATTTCGCATTTTTCATCAGCTTACGAAAACCATTCGGGTCATTCACAATATGGTCGCGTATTGCACGAAGTCTGTCGGCGGGTGGTCGATACTCACCGCCAGCGATCAACATCTTGCCGTGTGCATCAATATGAAAATAATAGGCAGGTCCACCACCCTGGCTGGGCTTTTTTAAGCCGCTGGCCGTAATCGCTGCAGAGAAGGTGGTTTTGTAAGGCGGGCGACCGCGAGAAAATCGTAAATCGCGGTTAATTCGGAAGAGCGCTTTTTTAGGATTGCAGCCGGCTATCGCTGGATCGAAAAGTGTAATCTCTTGAATTAAGCCAGTCACTAACTCCAGTAGCTCCGCACGCAGAATGTCATAGCGCGGTTTGTTCATCACAAACCATGCGCGATTATTGTTCTCTTCTAATTCACTCAAAAACTGAACCAGGTCGCGCAAGTGCATTTTTATTCGCCTTGTGGCAAGCGGGGTTGTTTCATGCGCGGACGGCGGCCGACGGTCAAATCAAGTACGGCTTCGCGCGATTTACGTAAAACCGTTATCTTCACGGTTTCCCCGGGACTGAGCTGAGCTACCAGATTAAGCATAGACACCGTATCGGAAACGGGCTTATCTGCTACCGAGATCAAAATATCGCCCGGTTTAACGCCAGCCTTATCAGCTGGACCACCTTTCAATACGCCAGCAATGATGGTCCCTGAAGATTTTTGCAAATTAAAACTTTCAGCCAGCTCAGGTGTGATGTCTTGTGGTTCGACGCCAATCCAACCACGCACTACTTGCCCGTTTTTGATAATCGCATCCATCACCGTTTTTACGGTAGTTACTGGGATCGCGAAACCAATTCCCAGCGAACCGCCACTGCGTGAATAGATCGCCGTATTAATGCCGAGCAGATGACCTTGTGTATCCACCAACGCACCGCCGGAGTTACCCGGATTAATCGCGGCATCGGTCTGGATGAAATTTTCGAAGGTATTGATACCCAGATGATTGCGACCCAGTGCGGACACAATACCCATGGTGACGGTCTGACCGACGCCAAAGGGATTGCCAATAGCCAGAACCACATCACCGACTTTGGTTCCCTCGATGCGCCCTAAGGTAATCGATGGCAAACCTGTTAAGTTAACCTTAATGACTGCCAAGTCAGTGTCGGGATCGGTTCCAACGAGTTTTGCTGAAACCTTGCGGCCGTCGGCTAGGGCGACTTCGATTTCATCGGCCGCCTCAACCACATGGTTATTGGTGAGTATGTAACCTTCGGGGCTGATGATGACACCAGAGCCAAGGCTGAACTGACGCTCGTCTTGTCCAAAGCCGTCACCAAAAAAGCGTCGAAACAGCGGGTCGTTATTAAAAGGGTGTGCTGACTGTTTTGCTTCTTTGGTGGTAAAAATATTGACTACAGCAGGCATCGCGCGTTGCGCTGATTCGCGGTACGTTGCCTGTGAAGTGATAGGGCTAGATGCTTCCAGCACCGGTACGCGCGTGGATGCTATCCCTGCCGAGGACGTATTTTTAGCGAGCCATTCAGGCTTTAGGGTCGCTACAATGAACCACAATGCAAGGGCAATTGTGACAACCTGCGCAAACAGCAACCAGAGACGACGCATACAAGAAAAAAGGGAAAGAGATGAATTCGAAGATCGTGCCACGCGATGAGCTGACAAATTTTCTTGCCAGTGAGCTCGATATTACCCGTTTTCGTGACTATTGCCCAAACGGGCTTCAAGTCGAAGGTAAAGACCGTGTTGGTTTGATCGTCAGCGGTGTAACAGCGAGCATCGCTTTATTGGAAGCTGCAATTGAAGCGGGCGCTGATGCGGTGATCGTACATCATGGTTATTTTTGGCGCGGAGAAGATGCGCGTGTGGTGGGCCCACTAAAACGTCGTTTACAACTTTTGCTGGCACACGACGTGAATTTATATGCATATCACTTACCGCTAGATGCGCACGCTGTGCTTGGTAATAACGCCCAGCTAGGTAGCTTATTTGGCTTTCAACCTACCTCCCGTTTTGGTGATCAAGATCTTGGATGGGTAGGCAACATTCAGGCCGACGTAAAAACGGTTGGAGATCTTGCCAACCACATACAGCAAAAACTAGGGCGCGTTCCCATGCTGATTGGTGATCCAGATACATCGTTGAATCGAGTAGCGTGGTGTACAGGTGCTGCGCAAAGTATGTTTGCCGATGCAATTACTGCAGGAGCGAATGTTTACATTAGCGGTGAAATTTCCGAGCAGACAGTTCATCTGTCGCGTGAAACGGGTGTGCCCTACCTTGCATGCGGCCATCATGCGACCGAGCGCTATGGTGTTCAGGCATTAGGTGAGCATGTTGCAAAACAATTGGGCATTCGTCACCAATTCATTGACATCCCTAATCCGGTTTAAAGCGCGTATCTAATTTTATTTCTACTCAGAAGAAGATGGTCGAAAATATTACTGAATGGTCGATTGTCGACTTTATTCAAGTCCAGGAATTTAATTTTAGTGACCAAAGCACATAAACCGTCATGCTTATCTATTGTGTGATGTGATCGTCATTTTTTAATTTGTTTGGTGCGCTGGTGAGTTTTTGTTAAAAAGCGATGTAAACAAAAGAAGCACTGATTAAATAAAAACCAGAAATTTCACCAGCAATAGACCACACCTAAGCTCTTGATTTGCTTGGCCTCGCGTCTCACAGCAATGCTGGCTCGCCATAAAATACGCAATAAATCAGCATCTTCCTAAGTTTTAAATATGTTTTTGGAACTAAAGTGCAGCGAATGCCCACCGATGACATTCATGCTTGTTTGGTTAAATTTTTATCATGCGTTGTATCTCGCCTTCGTATCGTGCCAGAGTGATGGTTGTGGAGGACGATGCTGTTACTCGTCGCCTTCTTTGTAATGCTATCGAACTGGAATCATCCTTGTTGCTCGCAGGTTCGTGCAGCACGGTGGCGGATGCATTGGTTTGGTTGGAATTAAATCAATGTGATTTGCTGTTAACTGATCTTGGATTTCCGGATGGCTCGGGTTTGATTGTTATCGATGCGTGCCGACGACTTAATCCCCAGGCTGACATTATGGTGATTACCATGTCTTCTGATGAGGATCAGGTCTTGGCCTGCATCGAAGCGGGTGCCTCGGGATACGTGCTCAAGGAGACGGGCCACAAAGAAGTGGTGCGCGCCTTAATTGAAGTGCTCAATGGCGGCTCTCCCATCAGTCCCGTGATTGCGCGCAAAGTACTGACCCGTATGCGTTTGCAGAGCAATCTACTAGCCGATCCTGTGCGGTCAAGTTGGAATTCGCTGACGCGGCGCGAGGCAGCGATTTTGCAACTGATTGCGCGAGGTAGCTCGTATGCCAAGGTTGCTAGCGCCTTAGGGCTTTCGATTGGCACTGTTCAGACGCATATCAAACATATTTACGGCAAGCTCTCAGTTCATTCTAGGGGGGAAGCTGTTTATGAGGCACGCCGCCGCGGCTTGCTTCCCGTCGATGGTTTTGTTCAGACTTCTGATCGGCCGGTAGAGGCCGACTGACACGACCAGCCTGCGCTTTGGTAATTAATTGCCAAATAAATACCATCTCATGGCCCCAAAGTCTGCCCTTTGCTTTGAGCCAGCCTAAAACTGAAGCTTTTCTCGTGTTTCTTTGAAAGAAAAAAGGCGCTCCGCTATAATGGCGGGTTATGGGAAGTTCCGTACAAATTTTGCAATTTCATCGATTGGGGTTGTTATGAGTGACGAAAATCAGGTCGACTCAAGCCGTCGCGGCTTGTTGGTCGCAACCTGTGCTGCCGGCGGCGTGGCGGGTTTGGCAGCAACTGCTGCCTTCGTGTCGACGTTTGAACCATCCGAGCGTGCAAAGGCTGCAGGTGCGCCAGTTGAGATCGACATTGCCGATCTAAAACCAGGCGAAATGAAAACTGTTGAATGGCGCGGTAAGCCAGTCTGGGTAATTAAACGTACTCCAGATATGGTTTCTTCATTGAAGAAAACTGATGCATTGGTGGCTGATCCTAAATCAGAGCGCAATGCTGACGACCTGACTCCTGCCTACGCACGTAACGAATATCGCTCTATCAAGCCAGAGATTCTGGTGGCGGTCGGTATATGTTCGCACTTAGGTTGTTCACCATCGACCAAGTTTCAGCCGGGTGCTCAGCCTTCTTTGCCGGATGATTGGGCGGGTGGTTTTCTGTGCCCATGCCATGGCTCTACATTTGATTTGGCCGGTCGCGTTTATAAAAACAAACCCGCACCAGATAACCTCCAGGTTCCTCGCCATATGTATCTCAGCGAAACCCGTATCGCAATTGGTAAAGACGAGAAAGGCGAGGCGTAATCATGGCTTTTGTCGAGAAAAAATTACCTGCAGATGCACCAATAGCTCAGAAGGCTTTGGGTTGGGTTGATTCCCGCTTCCCTTTGACTAAGCTGTGGAATGATCAGTGGGGCAAGTACCACGCACCTAAGAATTTCAACATCCTTTATCTGTTTGGATCATTAGCTGCCTTGGTGTTGGTCATTCAAATCGTCACTGGCATTTTCTTGGTGATGAACTACAAGCCAGATGCAACTCTCGCGTTCGCATCCGTTGAGTACATCATGCGCGAAGTGCCTTGGGGTTGGCTGGTTCGCTACATGCACTCCACCGGCGCCTCGGCATTTTTTATCGTAGTTTACCTTCACATGATGCGTGCCTTGCTTTACGGTTCGTATCGTAAGCCGCGTGAATTAATTTGGTTGTTTGGAGTTGGTATTTTCCTGTGTTTAATGGGTGAAGCATTCTTCGGCTACCTCTTGCCATGGGGTCAGATGTCGTATTGGGGCGCACAGGTAATCGTTAACTTGTTTGGTGCGATTCCTTTTATTGGCCCTGATCTGTCATTGTGGATTCGTGGTGACTATGTTGTTTCTGATGCGACCCTGAATCGCTTCTTCGCGTTTCACGTGATTGCTATTCCTTTGGTTTTGTTGGGCTTGGTAGTAGCGCATTTGATCGCTCTACATGAGGTGGGCTCAAACAATCCAGACGGCATCGAAGTTAAAGACAACCTGGGCCCTGATGGAAACGGCGTCGATACGATTCCTTCGCATCCCTATTACTCAACCAAAGATATTTTTGGTGTGTCAGTGTTCCTCTTCATTTTCAGCGCAGTGATTTTCTTTGCTCCTGAAATGGGCGGCTACTTCTTGGAATATAACAATTTCATTCCTGCTGACCCGCTCAAAACACCGCCGCACATTGCGCCGGTCTGGTATTTCACTCCGTACTATTCGATTCTTCGCGCTACTACCTCGCAATTCATGATGGCGCTGATGTTGGGTGTAGCCGGCTATGCCGCACTTATTGTGTTGAAAACTAGATTGCCGCAGTTGATCAAGAATGCTGTGATGGGAATTGCAGTCGTCGTGATCATCGCTATGTTGGTCCTTGACGCGAAATTCTGGGGTGTCGTGTTGATGGGCGTATCGGTGTTGATTTTGGCGGGTATGCCTTGGCTAGATCTATCGCCAGTCAAATCGATTCGTTATCGCCCTGATTGGCACAAGATGGTTTACATCGTGTTCGGCATCACGTTTTTGATACTGGGTTACCTTGGTGTGCAGGCGCCTACAGCTATTGGTACGCTGGTGTCGCAGGTTTGCACCTTCATCTATTTTGGATTTTTCTTGCTGATGCCTTGGTGGAGCCAAATGGGTGAATTTAAACCCGTGCCAAGCCGCGTGACATTTCATCCGCACTAAGTCGCAAAAGGAAAACAGGAATGAAACTGCTTAAAAAATTTCTAGCGACGATAGCGTTGGTGCCTTTGTTGGCTGTCGCATCCGAGGGCGGCTTTCCCCTCGATCACGCTCCAGAACGAGGCAATGATTTATCTGCCTTGCAAAATGGCGCTCGTTTGTTTGTTAACTACTGCTTGAACTGTCACTCAGCATCGCTGGTACGTTACAACCGCTTGCGCGATATTGGTTTGTCAGACGATCAAATTCGAGCCAACTTACTTTTTACCTCGGAAAAAGTTGGCGATCTGATGAAAGTCAGTTTGGCTGAAAAGGATGCTAAAGCCTGGTTTGGTGCTGTTCCTCCTGACTTGTCTGTGATCGTTCGTGCCAAGGCATCGGGTCAAGGTTCGGGTGCAGACTATGTCTACACGTATCTGCGCACTTATTACAAAGACCCGAGTCGTGCTACTGGATGGAATAACTTGGTTTATCCCAACGTCGCTATGCCACACGTACTGTGGGATTTGCAGGGTGTGCGTAAGGCGAAATTTGTTGAAGAGAAAGACCCGCATGATGAATCAAAGACCGTGCACAAGTTTGAAGGCTTTGAGCAGATCAAGCCTGGAAAACTTAGTTCGCAAGCCTATGATGCTCAGATCGCCGATTTGGTTGGCTTTATGGCTTGGATGAGTGAGCCGGTAAAAAACAAGCGTCAGCAACTCGGTGTGTGGGTTTTGTTGTTCATGTCTATTTTGGTATTTCTGACCTGGCGTTTGAATGCGTCTTTCTGGAAAGAAGTCAAATAACAGGTTCTGTTTTGTCGTGCCCTGCAAGATGTTTTGATTAAAAACAAAAACAGGCCTTAGCCAAAAGCAGAATATTCGTCAGCAGGGTGAGGCGCAGTCGATGTCTCACCCTCTTTGTTTCCAAGGAACTGCAAAAATGATGGTTCTCTATTCGGGTACAACGTGCCCATTTTCACAACGCTGCCGTCTGGTCCTTTTTGAAAAAGGAATGGACTTCGAAATTCGCGACGTGGATTTGTTTAACAAGCCAGAAGATATTTCGACCATGAATCCGTATGGTCAGGTTCCGATTCTGGTTGAACGCGAGCTGGTTTTGTATGAGTCGAACATCATCAATGAATACATCGATGAGCGTTTCCCGCATCCACAACTGATGCCGGCTGATCCGTTAATGCGTGCGCGTGCGCGTTTGATGTTATTCAACTTTGAAAAAGAATTATTTGTGCACGTGCATTCTCTCGAGAATGAAAAATCGCGCTCAGCAGAAAAAAGCCATGAAAAAGCGCGCAATGAAATTCGCGACCGCTTAACGACACTGGCACCTTTATTCTTAAAAAATAAATATATGCTTGGCGAAGAATTCTCAATGCTTGATGTCGCCATCGCACCTTTATTGTGGCGTCTTGATCATTACGGAGTGGAGTTGTCAAAAACAGCCGCACCCTTAATGAAATATGCGGAACGTATTTTTTCGCGTCCGGCCTATATCGAGGCATTGACACCCTCCGAAAAGGTTATGCGTCGCTAAGAGCGATATTTGAGCCACGGTATGTCAGAAACTTCGACCAAACCTTATCTGCTTCGAGCGCTATATGAGTGGTGTACCGATAACGGGTACACCCCTTATATTGTGGTGGCGGTTGATGCGAGAACCCGCGTTCCAGCTGAGTTTGTGAAAAATGGTGAGATCGTTCTCAACATCAGCTTCGATGCGACGGGTAACCTGAAGATGGATAATGACCTCATCCACTTCAAGGCACGGTTTGGTGGAGTGGCGCGCGAGATAGAACTGCCCGTAGAAAACGTGAGTGCGATTTATGCTCGAGAAAATGGTCAAGGTATGGCGTTTGAGGTTAAGCGCGAAGACCAGCAAGAGCGGAAAAAAAAGCCCGATGCGAAGAAATTACAGGCAGCCAAACTCAGCGCTGAGTCGGAGCGAGTTCAGGGAGCGCCCATGTTGACATCAGTACTGGCGTCGGTTCCCAGAGGTGACGATGACAAGCCTGATCCGGATCCACCAAAGAACCATGGCAAACCAAAGCTTACCCGGATTAAATAACGTATAATCTCGTCTGATTTTTAGCCGGCTTAGCTCATCTGGTAGAGCACTTGATTTGTAATCATGGGGTGGCGGGTTCAAGTCCTGCAGTCGGCACCAAACAAAAAAGCCCGAAGTCTCTAAGACTTCGGGCTTTTTCCATTTAGGCTGCCGTGTGCTTTGCGGCGCTATCCGGAAAACGGCTTGAAAGCGGGCGTTAAGCCGCTTCAGGCCGGCTCAGCAGCAACGTGCAATTCGTCCATTGCCGCCGTAGCGCGCATCTTGTCGTTCCCGGAAAAACTCTTCATACGTCATCACGGCTTGATCCGGATGGGTTTTTTCCATGTGATTAAGATAATTGTCGTAGTCAGGCAAACCCACCATTAGTCTGGCAGTCTGCCCCAGATACGAGCCTAGCTTTCCAAGTTCATCTAGCATGATATTTTCACAAGCTAAGGATTAGGCGCTGGCTGAGCCTACAGGCGCAGTTGCATCGGCTTCGTGGGTGCTTGGTTCGTGGTCTTTAAGGGCTTGCACGCAAGCGCGAATACCGTAGAACAGCACCGACAGTACGACAATCATAAAAATAGCCGCCAGGCTGGCATCGATATAGTCATTCACAATAATTTGCTGCATCTGAGCCGCTGATTTAGCCGGAGCCAGTAGCTGGTCCTCGGCTGCTGCTGCTTTGAATTTGCTGGCGTGAGCCAGAAATCCTATGCGTGGATTTTCATGAAAGAGTTTTTGATAGCCAGCGGTTAATGTACATATCAAAAGCCATGCTGTTGGTACTAAAGTCACCCACGCAAATTTCTCGCGCTTGAGTTTGAAAAGAACAACCGTGGCTAATATCAGCGCAATGGCCGCCAGCATTTGATTCGAGATACCGAAGAGTGGCCAGAGAGTGTTGATGCCTCCCAGAGGATCGATAACACCTTGGTACAGGAAATATCCCCAGGCGGCGACACATAACAACGTGGCGATAATATTCGATGCAAGACCATGAATATTTTTAAATGAGGGCACCAAAGTGCCAAGCAGATCTTGCAACATGAAGCGACCGACGCGCGTGCCCGCATCGACCGCTGTCAGAATGAACAAGGCCTCAAACAAAATCGCAAAGTGATACCAGAAGGCCATCAGAGCTTGTCCACCCAACACGGAAGCAAAAATGCTCGCCATGCCTACAGCTAATGTAGGCGCACCACCGGTACGTGAAATGATCGTCGTTTCTCCCACGTTGTCTGCTGTTTGTTGCAGCATTTCTGGAGTGATCATGAATCCCCATTGGCTGATCGCTGCCGCTGCGCTTTCGGGTGTCGTGCCAATGAGTGCGGCGGGGCTATTCATCGCAAAGTAAACACCTGGCTCAATGATGGACGCTGCAACCAGCGCCATGATCGCCACAAAGGATTCCATCAACATGCCGCCATAGCCAATGTAGGGAGCATGCATTTCATTCTCGAGTAACTTCGGCGTTGTTCCAGATGAGATGAGCGAATGAAACCCAGATACTGCGCCACAGGCGATGGTAATGAACAAGAAGGGGAACATATTTCCGGCCCATACGGGGCCAGTGCCATCGATAAATTTGGTGATAGCAGGCATTTTGAGTTGAGGCGCAACAAAAACAATGCCTAGCGCGAGAGCGACGATGGCGCCAATTTTCAAGAAGGTCGACAAGTAATCACGCGGTGCCAGCAATAACCAAACGGGTAGTACCGAAGCGATCACGCCATAGGCTAGTAACATCCACGTTAACTGCTTGCCATTGAACGTGAACATGGGGCCCCAAATGGGATCAGCAGCGACCTGTCCGCCGAGCACGATGGAAGCCATCAAAAGAATAAAACCAATGACGGAAATTTCGCCGACTCGGCCGGGCCGTATATAGCGGCTATAGACGCCCATAAACAGAGCAATCGGTATGGTGGCTGCGACCGTAAAGGTTCCCCATGGACTTTCAGCTAAAGCTTTCACAACAATCAATGCCAGCACCGCCAGCAAAATTGTCATGATCATGAAGGTGCCGAACAGAGCAATCACACCGGGAACTAATCCCAATTCTGATTTGATTAAATCGCCCAGCGATCGACCATCGCGTCGGGTAGAAATAAACAAGATCATGAAATCTTGAACAGCACCAGCCAGAATAGCGCCGACCAGTATCCACATCATGCCCGGCAAGTAACCCATTTGTGCTGCGAGTACAGGACCCACTAATGGGCCTGCGCCTGCGATGGCAGCAAAGTGATGTCCGAACAGTACGTGCTTGTTAGTGGGTACGTAATCCAATCCATCATTTAAACGAACCGCCGGTGTGATGCGAAGGGCGTCGAGTTGCATAACGCTGTTCGCAATAAAGCGCGCGTAGTAGCGATAGCCAATCAGGTAGATGGCGACAGCTGCAACGACAATCCACAGCGCATTGATACTCTCGCCACGTGAGAGAGCCACTGTTCCCAGTGAGATTGCGCCAACGAGTGCAAGCGCTATCCACGCCGCTTGTTTAAGGATGGAATTCATTAGTTATTCTCCGTGGAACACGTATTCGGGGTAAAAGAAAACGGCGGATTATACCCTCGGAAAAGCCAAACTATTAGCGTTTTACATACATGAAAAATTTGTGATGAATTGATTGAAAAATGCATCACATTACTATTTGGTTAGGGCAATTAAGCGCCTTTTACGAGAAGCCGGTAGTGAGATTGCATTTTTGCTAGACTTGCTAAATAGCATGTAAACATCACATAGCCAAGTCAGGGGATATCTTGCAAACAAGAGCACAACAAGCAGCCGCCATATTGATGCCACAGCGTCTTGCGTTGAAGCCAATCACTCATTTGCCGGACGATTTGGCACCCAAGAACATGACCGAGTGTTATGCGATTCAATCCGCATTAAATGTAATGCTGACAGCGGCAGGTTTAGGCGACGTGGTTGGCCACAAAATTGGATGTACCACGCCAGTCATGCAGGCTTTTGTAAATATTGATCATCCAGCCACGGGGCGCGTGTTTAGTAAAACAGTCATGCACAAACATGGCCGTGTTCCGCGCCATGGCTTTGTGAAAATTGGTATTGAATGTGAGATTGCTGTTCGTCTCTCTCATGATCTGCTGCCGAGTTCCACCCCTTATACGCGTGAAAGTGTTGAAAGTGCTGTGGGTGAGGTGATGGTGGGTATGGAGTTGGTTGACGAGCGCTACGAAGATTATCGCGCGCTGGGTGTGCGGACCTTAGCTGCGGATGATTTTTACAATGCGGGTTGCGTATTAGGTGACCCGGTCACCGATTGGCATCATTTAGATCTCGCTGCGCTAACCGGACGCACTTGGATTAATGATGTCGAAGTCGCCAGCGGTGTGAGTTCGTTGGTAATGGGTCATCCGTTGAATGCCCTCGCTTGGTTAGCCAATGCGCATGGCGAGCACGGCTTGCCAGGGATTAAAGCCGGTGAGTTCGTATTGTTGGGTAGCGTAGTTCAAACACAGTGGCTGAATGCCGGAGATAGGGTTCGAATTGAAGTGTCTGGTTTAGGCGAAGCTCGTCTAGATATGGATGATTAAATTAATTAGGTAACGTAGATATTTTTATCGTCATTAAATTTTTGGAGCGTTCCATGCGGTTAGCGTTGATAGTGTTAGCGTGGTTAGTATTTCTGCCTTCATATGCATTAGCCGATGATAGGGTCGAACATGGCGATTGGTATTCTCAATTTCTTGAAGGTATGGGTGAGGCTGGAACGCATGAAAATGGCTTGTCTACCTTTGGAATTTTGTGCGCCGAGGGGAATTGTCGCTACTACTTTGCGAACGGCATCAACTGCGAGCCCAGCAGTAATTATCCGTTGATGATTACGACTGAAGGTGGCGCTGTGTCAGTAGAGTCAGTCTGTGAACCGGTTTCTACTGCCAATGGCGACATCATGGTGTATTGGTTCAATGAGTCAGATGCGATCAATCAGGCGTTTAAGAAAACTCTGGTCGTCGGTTTTGCTTTTCCGCTCAGTGACGGCAAGTTCAAAGTGAATAAATTTTCTATGGATGGATTCAACGCAGCGGTTGATCGTATGGTTGGCGGCTTGAAAGATAAGCGGGAACGGCAGAACGAGAAAAACCAATCAAACCCTAGCGATAGCCAAGGACGCACCTGATTACGATTCAGCGCGTTGTAATTTAATACCCTGCCATTGCGGCGCGAGTGTTTGTTGAATGCCGAATAAATCTAATACTCGACCGGTTGTGTGATCAACCATATCTTCTATGCTTTGGGGTTTTTGATAGAGCGCGGGCAGCGGTGGATAAATGATGCCACCCATTTCGGTTACCGACGTCATGTTGCGTAAGTGAGCAAGATTAAATGGCGTCTCACGCACCATCAATACGAGACGTCGACGTTCTTTCAGCATCACATCGGCAGCACGTGAGATCAGATTGTCGGATAAGCCATGAGCGACAGATCCCAAGGTTTTCATCGAACAGGGGGCAATGATCATGCCCTCGGATTGAAACGAACCGCTGGCCACACATGCCCCCACATCGCGCACGCTGTGAACCACATCAGCCAGCGCTTCAACATCCTTGCGCTTCATATCGAGCTCGTAATGCATGCTAAGGACACCCGCATCCGAGATCATCAAATGCGTTTCAACCTGAGTGCTTTCACGCAGCCACTGCAGCAATCGTATGCCATACATAGCACCTGAGGCGCCGGTGATGGCAACGACCAAACGTTTCATAAAATCTATGCTTTCAGCAGAGTCTGTAGTTCGCCCGATGCGTGCATTTCGTTCATGATGTCAGAGCCACCGATGAATTCACCTTTGACGTACAGCTGAGGAATCGTAGGCCAGTTCGAAAACTCTTTGATTCCTTGGCGGACTTCGTCATCGTCTAACACGTTGACGGTTACGAGATCCTGCACGCCGGTTTCTTTCAGCAGCTCGATGGCGCGACCTGAGAATCCACATTGAGGGAATTGGGCGGTGCCCTTCATGAACAGCACGACTGAATGGGTGCTGACGGTTTCTTTGATCCAGGATTTAACGTCACTCATTGCGTCCTCTTGGCGGGGTGTAAAGGAAAAACCACATTATAGGGAAAAGCGGATGCGCCCGCCTGCGGTTAAAAGCGGACACGCCCGCCGGATGTCTCGGGGCAAAAGCTGCAGCGCCCGAAGACATCCGGTAGAGACTCGGTTTATTTCTTCAGTTTGGCAAAAGCGGCGGCCATGGCCGAGCCGGATGTTGCCATTTCTTGAACGGGCTTATGCTTTACAGAACGCTCGCGTGCGTCTGGGCGTTCCGACCCTAGTCGGCGCTGATCCTGCGCGGCCGCTGTGTCATTCAGCCGCATGGTGAGCGCAATCCGTTTACGCTTAATATCGACTTCCAGCACTTTGACTTTGACCACTTGACCCGCTTTTACGACGGCATGCGGATCTTTGACGAATTCATTCGATAGCGCAGAGATATGCACCAAGCCATCTTGATGAACGCCGATATCTACAAAGGCGCCAAATGCAGCGACATTCGTCACAACACCTTCAAGAATCATATCCGGTTGAAGGTCCTTCAGATCTTCTACGCCATCGCGGAAACTCGCTGTAACGAAAGCGGGACGTGGATCACGCCCAGGCTTATCGAGCTCTTTCAAGATATCGATCACGGTAGGTAATCCGAACTGCTGATCCGCAAAACGTTTTGGATCGAGTGATTTTAGTAAAGCGCTGTCACCGATCATAGATTTCACATCGCGCTTTATGTCCGCAAGTATTTTTTCAACCAGTGGATAAGATTCTGGATGAACGGCCGAAGCATCCAATGGATTGTCGCCATTCATCACGCGCAAAAATCCGGCCGCTTGTTCAAACGTTTTTTCGCCCAGACGCGGAACCTCAAGCAATGCTGCGCGTGAGCGGAACATTCCTTTTTGATCACGGTGATGAACAATGCTTTGCGCAACTGTTGAGCTGAGCCCTGATACTCGCGCCAGTAAAGGTGCCGACGCCGTGTTGACATCAACCCCGACGGCATTAACGCAATCTTCAACCACCGCATCCAGCGCTCGCGCCAAGCGAGTTTGAGAAACATCGTGCTGATACTGACCAACGCCAATCGATTTCGGATCGATTTTTACCAGTTCAGCGAGGGGATCTTGCAATCGCCGTGCAATCGAAACAGCGCCGCGTATTGAGACATCTAAGTCGGGTAATTCTTTGGATGCAAACTCAGAGGCTGAATACACGGAAGCACCGGCTTCAGAGACGACAATTTTGTTAAGTTTTAATTCGGCATTCTGAGTGATCAGGTCTTGCGCTAAACGATCCGTTTCACGCGATGCGGTGCCATTACCAATGGCGATGAGTGACACCTGATGTTTTTTCGCTAGTTGCGAGAGTGTGTGCAGTGAGCCATCCCAATCATTGCGTGGTTGGTGTGGATAGATGGTGGAGGTATCGACCACTTTACCGGTGGCATCGACTACCGCAACTTTCACGCCGGTACGCAGCCCTGGATCCAGTCCTATAGTGACTCGAGGTCCAGCCGGAGCTGCTAGCAGCAAAGCTTTTAAGTTACGTGCAAAAACTTGTATGCCTTCTGCTTCAGCCTCTTCGCGTAATTTGGTCATCAATTCCGTGTCGAGATGCATGAAAATTTTGACGCGCCAAGTCCAGCGCACCGTATCGAGTAACCATTTGTCGGCGGCGCGATTTTTTTGGCTAATATGAAAATGTGAACTAATTTTTGCTTCACACGCATTATGCGGCGCATCCCATTTAGGCTTTTCTATTTCAGTATCGAGGCGTAGCGACACTGATAAAATTTCTTCTCGCCGACCACGCAGTAACGCTAAAGCGCGATGCGAAGGAATAGCAGAGAGTTTTTCGGAGTAGTCAAAATAATCAGAAAACTTTTCGCCAGACTCTTGTTTGCCTTCAATAACTTTGGAATCGACTACACCATGCTCAAGCAAATACTCACGCAAGTTTTGCAGTAAATGAGCATCTTCGGCAAAACGCTCCATAAGAATTTGTCGTGCGCCATCCAGAGCAGCCTTGGCGTCGGGTACGCCGGGGTTATCGCCTTGATCGCTAGTGAAAGCGGCGCGCAAATATTTTTCTGCTTCGCTCTCTGGCGTGAGCGTCGGATCGTCGAGTAAGGCATTAGCCAGTGGTTCTAGTCCCGCTTCCATGGCAATTTGCGCTTTGGTGCGACGCTTAGGCCGATAGGGTAAATACAGATCTTCGAGTAGCGTTTTATCTGCAGCACTCAAAATTGCCTTCTTTAACTCAGGCGTCATTTTCCCTTGCTCTTCGATGGAGGCGAGGATCGCTTCACGACGACTTTCCAGTTCGCGTAAATAACGCAGGCGCTCTTCGAGTAATCGCAGCTGGATATCATCTAGGCCGCCAGTGGCTTCTTTACGGTAGCGAGCGATGAAAGGAACGGTGGCGCCTTCATCTAAGAGGGCAATCGCAGCAGCGACTTGATCGGTACGGGCGGCGAGTTCGGTCGCAAGGCGTTGTTCAATCGATGGAAGCATGACAAGTTTTAATGGTTAAAAAATGAAAGAAAAATTACGATGTAAATCGGTGAAGTGACTGTTAAAGAAGTCGTGCCCCTGTAACGCGTTCTATCCCGGCTAGATCACACCAGCTTTGCACATCACTCCAAATGGATGTGTGAAATAATTCACGCACCGTGCTAGCCTGATCATAACCATGTTCAAGCATTAGCCAACCGCTGCGCTCTAAATGTACGTGTGCTCTGTGAATGATTTTTTCGATGGCTGTAAAACCTGTGCTGTGGTCGGTCAGTGCATCGGCAGGTTCAAACCGTAAATCGCCTTGGCTCAAGTGAACGTCACCTGCGCGAATGTAAGGAGGGTTGCTGACGATAAGATCAAACCTTCCATTGACGTGCTCATACCAATTGCTTTGAAAAAAAGTGATTGCGGTTTGATGAAGCAAACTATTCCGCTCAGCTACCGCGAGCGCTTGTTTGCTGACATCGGTTGCAAAAAATGTCGAGTCAGGTCGTGTATGTGCCAAAGAAACAGCAATCGCTCCTGAGCCCGTACCCATATCGAGTACGCGTGCATTCGTTGGCATGCGTTCAATCGCAAGCTCGACCAGTAATTCCGTTTCTGGGCGTGGTATCAATACAGCAGGGGTTACCTCAAATGAGAGGCCATAAAATTCACGCTGACCCAACAAATAGGCAATGGGTTCACCTTGCAACCTACGTTGAAATAAACGTTGAATGTCATCAACTTGCACAGTCGATAGGACATGTTTGCTTTGTGTGATTAGCTGTACCCGTGACCACTGCAGGCTGTGCGCAGCCAGAATTCTGGCTTCCACAATCTCGATCGGTGCTGATTTCAGCAAATCGTCCAGACTCATGCAGGACGACGATAGCGTAGCGCAAGCAGCGATAAGCTGACTGCAAAAATAGTGAACCAGATCAGCGCCCATGCGGGGATCGACAATCCTAAAATGGGATCGTATTCCGTAGTGCATAGCCCATCGGCTTGAAACAGCGTGGGCAACCAGTTTGCGAACACTATTTTGTTCAGAAATACTTCAAGCACATCAATACCGCAAGAGATGGTGGGATGCGCTTTGACCCACAAATGGCGAATTGCGATGCCTGCTCCGGTGATCGCAGCAAGTGAAGCTAGCGCTGCTCCGGCACGCAAGTATTGGTTGGGTAGTACAACTGTTGTCAGACACAGTAGCGCCGTCAGAGCAAATGCGTAGCGTTGCAATATGCACAGTGGGCAAGGCAGCATTTCTTGCACCAGTTGCAAATACAAGCCTACGCCCAGGAGACTGATGGCAATTAGTGCAACTAAAAACAGTGCAGGTTTTGCGAATTTATTCATTATGGTTTTAATCAGCTAATGCCGCGAGTTGTTCGGCTTGATGTTCAGACATCAGCGCTTGTGTGAGCTCATCCAAATCACCTTCCATGACGGCTTCTAATTTATACAGCGTTAGGTTAATGCGGTGATCTGTAATTCGCCCTTGCGGGAAA
Organism: Oxalobacteraceae bacterium; assembly: GCA_947454305.1. Lineage (GTDB taxonomy): Bacteria > Pseudomonadota > Gammaproteobacteria > Burkholderiales > Burkholderiaceae_D > Pernthalerella. Next base: position 3,494 of record CANGJE010000035.1, on the reverse strand, counting down.
TTATAGGTGCGTATGCGTTCGCTGCGATCTCCAGAGCCAACGAGTGATTTTCGCGTCGCTGCTTCACTACTTTGCTGCGCACGTAATTGCACATCCTTAATGCGAGTGGCAAGTACCTTCATTGCCTGCGCTTTGTTTTTGTGTTGGCTGCGATCATCTTGACACTCCACCACGATGCCCGTTGGCAGATGGGTGATGCGAACGGCAGAATCAGTTTTGTTGATGTGCTGTCCGCCAGCGCCCGATGCGCGATACGTATCAATGCGAATATCGGCGGGGTTGATGTCGACTTCGCCGATTTCATCGGCTTCAGGCATAACGGCTACCGTGCAAGCGGATGTATGAATTCGTCCTTGTGCCTCGGTTTCTGGTACACGTTGTACGCGATGTCCGCCGGATTCAAATTTCATACGCGAATACGCTCCGGCACCTACCAGGCGCACGATCACTTCTTTATAACCTCCGAGTTCCGAGGCGGATTCCGATACCATTTCTACTTGCCACCGTTGACGCTCTGCATAGCGTATGTACATACGTAACAAGTCTCCCGCAAACAACGCAGATTCATCGCCCCCTGTACCGGCACGAATTTCCAGAAAGATGTTGCGCTCATCATTCGGATCTTTTGGCAGCATCATTTTTTGCAGCTCGATTTCAAGCTGTTCAGCGCGCGCTTGTGCAGCATCGATTTCTTCTTGCGCGAATGCTTTCATTTCCGGATCGGAGAGCATGTCGCGCGCAGCGCGTAGGTCGTCGTTAGCCTGATTCCATTGCGCATGCAAAGCGATCAGTGGCTCGAGCTCCGAGTGTTCACGCGTGAGCTTGCGGTACTGATCCATATCAGCGGTAGCGCCTTCCTGATTCAGAAGGGCGCCAACTTCTTCAAGGCGTTGGGCGAGTTGCTCCAGCTTCAGTAGCAGCGATGGTTTCATTAACGGGACAGGTAAGTCGGTGTTGGCGCTTAGTGTATAAGCGCAGGAGGCAATACATCGATGGCTAGCGTAGCTAGCGTTTGGTGCGGAACAATTGCGGTAGTAGTTGTGCGAGGCGTGCACGTTCGTCAGCATCCGCAGCATGCAGTGCTTGTTGCGGACCATGCAAGAATTTGGCGGTTAGTCCTTTGGACAAAGCTTCCAACACGGCTTCGATATCTTCACCTTTAGCAAGTAGCTTGCGGGCGCGCTCGAGTTCGACTTGGCGCATTTGCTCGCTGCTTTCATGCAGGTTTTGAATCAGTGGCACTACGGCGCGGCTATCAATCCAGTGCATGAAAGACTGCACGCGCGTATCGATAATGGATTCTGCTTGTGCGACAGCAGACTGCCGATTTTCTAAACCGATTTGCACGGCGGTTCCGAGATCATCAACCGTGTATAGGAATACGTCATTGAGTCGCGAAACTTCAGTTTCGATATCGCGTGGCACCGCGAGATCCACCATGAAGATAGGTTTGCGGCGACGCGCCTTAATAGCGCGCTCTACCATGCCTAAACCAATGATAGGCAACGACGATGCAGTACAAGATACAACGACATCATAATTCGCAAGTTGATCAGGTAGTTCGCCGAGTCGCATGGACTTGCCGCCAAAACGTTCGGCGAGTTGTTCAGCGCGCTCGATAGTTCGGTTTGCGATGGTTAGACTTTTTGGATGACGGGCTGCAAAGTGAGTTGCGCACAGCTCGATCATCTCGCCGGCACCGATGAACAACACATGTTGCTCACTCAGCTTATCGAAAATTCGTTCGGATAAGCGCACTGCCGCGGCTGCCATCGATACGCTTTGGGCGCCAATTTCAGTGGTGGAGCGCACTTCTTTTGCAACCGCAAAGGTGCGCTGAAACATTTGGTGCAGATACGTGCCCAGCCCACCTGCGGCTTCGGCTTGGCGCACCGCATCTTTCATTTGACCGAGAATTTGCGGCTCGCCCAACACCATGGAATCTAAGCCCGAGGCAACGCGGAAAGCATGTCGCACGGCCTCATCCTGCGGTAATGCATACAGATAGGGGCGCAGTTCTGAGTAAGATAGCTTGTGATAATCCGCGACAAAACGCGCGGTGGAGTCCAGCGCTGCTTCAATATTGCCGTCATTCGCACTAGCCCCGTAAATCTCGGTTCGGTTACACGTCGAGAGGATGGCCGCTTCTTGCGTTTGCGGTTGTTTGCCCGCGTTATCAAACCAAGCACACGCCGATGCCACCGCCTGACCGAGCTGGTCAGCGGGGAAGGCCACCTTCTCGCGCAGCGAGACAGGGGCGGTGGTGTGGTTGAGACCGACGGCTAGCAGGTGCATGCTGGAATAGTCAGAAAAAGTTGACACTATTATAGACGTTGGTAGCCATCTGACTAGTCTTTAAGTAATTCCAATTTGTAGCCAAAACTGTAAACCGGCACCAACAGATAGCCCGCTGATGGCCTTAGGCCCAGCTTATTCCTTACTCTGGAGACGTGAGTATCCAGCGTTCGTGAGGAAAATTCAGCATCCTGTGACCAGATCGCTTCATGGATAAAAGCTCGTGACAGTGGGCGATCTAGGTTTTGGAAAAAAAATAAGGCGAGCTCAAATTCTTTTTGAGTCAGAGAGATTGATTGCCCATTTAGCATCAACTGTGTCAGCCGCTTGTTAAAAATATAATCACCGAACTTCAGCACATCGTCTTTGACGGCTTCGGGGCGATGACGAGTTGCCAGAATATTTATCCTCAGCCGAAATTCCGATGCACGAACGGGCTTGATAAGAAAATCTCCCGAGCTTTCGGCCAGCAATTGGGCCAAGGGATTTTCCGGGGATCGGCCAGTGATAAGCAGCACTGGCAAGTCTGGCCATAGCCTCTTCACTGAGGTGAGAACGGTGATGGATTCTTGATCGGATCGAAAGTGAACAATCAACAGTTCGGGCTCGGCCGTGACCAGGCTATCTAACAGCGACTTGCTGTTGGCGAAGCTAGTGCAGTGATAACCAGCACCACTCAAGATCGCTTCCAGCGACGAGCGCTGTTCTTTATCGTAATCAAGCAGGGTCACAAGCATAGGTCGCTGTTCGGCGTGGGCGGTCAGGGTGAGATAATGCAACAGGCCAGCTTACAATGGCTTTTTATTCAGACTTCAATAGAAAGTTTATTACTCATTATGATCCTTGAACTCGCCGATATTCAAATCCTTCCAGGTAATCAAACCGAATTCGATAGCGCTATCGTTAATGGTGTTCAAAACGTCATTAGCAAAGCCAAGGGCTTTCGTGGCTACAAAATCAACAAGGGTATCGAATCACCTGATCGCTACGTATTGATGGTTTTTTGGGATACGCTGGAAAATCACACCGTCGATTTTCGCGGCTCAGAATTATTCACTCAGTGGCGCGGTATTGTCGGCCCATTTTTTGCTGCGCCGCCTAAGGTCGAGCATTTCGACTTGCTGTCGAAATCGGATTGAGTACTTCTTCAATAAAGCAGCGTAAGCAAATCGGATGAAATTATTCATCGCATTGCTCTG
>CANGJE010000034.1 GCA_947454305.1 Oxalobacteraceae bacterium | reverse complement strand
CGGCGCGAAATTTCAAAACCATCCGATAGTTCGCGCATGATGGCTAGTCGCTGTTTTGCAATCGAACCCAGCGGACCTTGATACATCAATAGACAAACGCTGGCAGCAGCGCCGCGACCGACGCGCCCTCGTAGCTGATGCAGTTGCGATAAACCGAATCGTTCGGCATGCTCAATCACCATTAGTGAAGCATTCGGTACATCGACGCCGACTTCAATGACGGTGGTGGCTACTAGCAAATCAATCGCGCCGGCAGCAAATTCACTCATCACCGCTTGTTTTTCTGCAGGCTTCATGCGGCCGTGTACCAGGCCAACGCGTAAATCCGGCAAGGCAGCAGTCAGCATCGCATAAGTATCTGTAGCAGTTTGCAACTGCAAGGCTTCAGATTCTTCGATCAGTGGGCAAACCCAATAGGTTTGACGTCCTTCTTTGGCCGCTGCGTGTACGCGCTCCATCACTTCATTACGTCGTTCTTGTGCGATCAGTCGAGTCACGATAGGTGTACGACCCGGAGGTAGTTCATCAATCACCGAGACTTCGAGATCTGCGTAGTACGTCATGGCTAAGGTGCGTGGAATGGGTGTGGCTGACATCATTAACTGATGCGGCAGACTATCCAGACCTTTGTTACGAAGCGTGAGTCGTTGCGCGACACCAAAGCGATGTTGTTCATCAACGATGGCTAATCCTAATTTAACAAATTCCACATCGTGCTGAATTAAGGCATGCGTGCCGATGATGAGTTGCGCTTCACCTGAGGCTATGCGTGCACGCACTTCTTCTTTATCACGTTTTTTTAAACTACCGGTGAGCCATGCGACTTGTATGCCTAAAGGCTCCATCCAGCCGGCGATTTTTCGAAAATGCTGTTCAGCTAGAATTTCAGTGGGTGCCATCAAAGCGGTTTGATAACCGTTGTCTATCGCTTGTGCGGCAGCCAATGCAGCAACGACGGTTTTGCCACTACCGACATCACCTTGCAGTAATCGCTGCATGGGATAAGGCATAGCGATATCGGTACGAATTTCATTCAGCACGCGTTGTTGCGCAGTGGTTAGCGTAAATGGTAAAGCGGCTGTCAACGCATGGGTTAACGAACTCATCGTGGTCAGTACTGGTGCGCCTTGTTGTCGACGCGCTAGTTGTGCGCGCTTCATCGATAGCTGTTGAGCGAGTAACTCATCGAACTTCATGCGTATCCATGCAGGATGGCTACGTTCAATTAAGGCATGCTCGTCGATATCGGCGGGTGGGTTATGCAGCAGTCGCACGCTTTGTTCGAAGGGCATGAGTTTCAGACGCTCACGCAATGCCTGAGGCAGGGTGTCACTCCAATCTATACGCGCCATCGCTTTCGCAATCGCAGAACGCAGGATGGTTTGTGAGATACCCTCGCCAGCCGGATACACCGGAGTTAGTGCCTCGGGTAGTGCGGAATCAGACGTAACGCTTTTTACGGTGGGATGAACCATCTCATTACCGAGAAAGCCGTGCCGAAATTCTCCGCGCACCCGCAAGCGCTTACCTTGCGCCATTTGAATCGCCTGACTACCGTAAAAATTTAAAAAGCGTAGGGTTAAGGTGTCCGTATCGTCAGTCATTTTGACGATTAATTGCCGGCGCGGGCGATATTGCACATCGCAGTCTGTGACCACACCTTCGACTTGCACGGCTTGTCCATAGGTGTGACTAGCATCACGGATGGACAGCAAGGTCGTTTCATCCTCATAGCGCATGGGCAGATGCAGCACCAGCGACATGTCGGTGGATAGCCCAAGGCGCGCAAACCGGTCAACGGTGCGTAGACTTTTCGTGGGCGTCTTTTTTTTTCTAGTAGCGGACATGTCGGACTGAGTTGGCAAGCGCAGCGTAGAATACCGGCTTTTGCTTATCTGCTGCAGCTTTCCTTACGTTGATAGCGCTGCGCATCCCGATGTATTCACTCACTGATTTCGATTTTAATCTTCCTGCCGAACTGATTGCGCAGTCGCCGTTGGCTGAGCGCACGCGGTCACGTCTTTTGCACGTCCAGCCAGACCGGCTGATCGACGGGCTGTTTACCGATGTGTTGGCGACGTTTGAAGCAGGGGATGTGCTGGTTTTCAATGATACCCGGGTCGTGAATGCGCGGTTTTTTGGGGTGAAAGAAACGGGTGGGCGGGTTGAGGTATTAGTCGAGCGCGTGGTTGACACTACGACAGTCGTCGCGCAAGTACGCGCATCTAAAACACCTGCGCCAGGTACGAGGATGCGCTTGGCAGATGCGTTTGATGTGATTGTGGGCGAACGCGTTGGTGAATTCTTTACCTTGAGTTTTCCGGAAGATGCTTTGCTACTGATGGAGCGCTATGGTCGTTTACCTTTGCCGCCTTACATCGATCACGCCGCTGATGAATTTGATGCAGAGCGATATCAGACTGTGTATGCCAAAACTCCGGGCGCGGTGGCAGCGCCCACTGCCGGACTGCATTTCGATGAAGCGTTTTTGCAAGCACTGCGTGCCAAAGGTGTGCATATTGTGACGATAACTTTACATGTGGGTGCCGGCACTTTTCAACCCGTCCGTACAGAAAATTTATCTGAGCATCAGATGCACAGTGAGTGGTACAGCATTTCACAAGAAACCGTCGATATAGTGCACACAGCGCAGCGAGAAGGTAAAAACGTCGTCGCCGTAGGTACAACTAGTTTGCGTGCGCTTGAGTCGGCTTCAGTATCAGGGACATTGATTGCGGGCAGTAACGACACGCGTTTATTTATCACGCCGGGTTATACGTTTCATACAGTGACACGCTTAATTACGAATTTTCACTTGCCAAAGTCGACGCTGTTGATGCTGGTATCGGCATTTGCTGGGTACCAAAAGCTACGCGAAGCGTATGCACATGCCATCGAACAGCGCTATCGTTTTTTTAGCTACGGTGATGCGATGCTGCTGGAAAGGAACGCCAACTCATGAAGTACACCTTATTAAAAACGGATGGTCATGCACGCCGCGGCCGTCTGGAGCTGAATCACGGAACGATAGAGACACCAATTTTTATGCCGGTGGGAACCTATGGTTCGGTGAAAGCGATGTCGCCAGTAGAGTTGGAAAAAATCGGTGCGCAAATTATTTTAGGAAACACCTTTCATCTCTGGTTGCGCCCGGGTTTGGAGACGATTCGTGAGTTTGGTGGTTTGCATCAGTTTATAGGTTGGAACAAGCCACTGTTGACGGACTCCGGGGGATTTCAAGTATTTTCATTGGGAGAAATGCGAAAAATTAGCGAAGAGGGCGTGAAGTTTTCTTCGCCAATTAATGGTGATCGTCTGTTTCTCTCGCCTGAAATTTCTATGCAAATTCAGCGTGTGTTGAATTCGGACGTGGTGATGCAGTTCGATGAATGTACGCCCTATGAAATTGAAGGCCGACCCGCAACGCGTGAAGAGGCTGGGCAATCGATGCGTATGTCTTTGCGTTGGGCTAAGCGCTCGCTAGACGAATTTAACCGCGAAGAAAATCCTAATGCCTTGTTTGGTATCGTGCAAGGCGGTATGTTTGAAGAGCTGCGCGATGAATCGCTCGCTGGCTTAAATGATTTAGAGTTTCATGGTTTGGCGATTGGCGGATTGTCGGTGGGTGAACCTAAAGAAGATATGCAGCGCATATTGGCGCACACGGGTCCGCGACTGCCAACAGATAAGCCGCGCTATTTGATGGGTGTGGGTACACCTGAAGACTTAGTCGATGGCGTGGCGCACGGAATCGATATGTTCGATTGTGTGATGCCAACCCGTAACGCGCGGAATGGTTGGTTGTTTACGCGTTTTGGCGACATAAAAATCAAAAATGCACGTCACAAAAATGAGCAGATACCGCTAGACGAGACCTGCTCCTGCTACACCTGTCAAAACTTTTCACGCGCTTATCTGCATCATTTGCATCGCTGCGGTGAAATTTTAGGCGCGCAGTTAAACACGATTCACAATCTGCATTTTTACTTGCAGTTAATGGACGACATGCGCTCCGCGATTGAAACGGGTGGTTTTTCGGCGTTTCGTCAGCGCTTTGCAGATGAGCGCGCACGCGGCAGCTGAAGGTATTTATCTATATGACAATGGATTGAGTGGGTCTGGTAGCCAGCTACCTTTCCGTTGTGAACATATCTTGGCGTTCTTTCTGTGTGGAGAGACGCAAGTCCTTAAGGGTGCGGAGTGATAGAATGCCGCGTCTCGAAAAATCCCTCTTTTGGAGTAGTCCATGCTGATTTCTAATGCCTATGCGCAGACCGCAGGCGGGTCCGGCGCTGCTGGTGGCCTGATGAGCTTTTTGCCCATCATTTTAATGTTCGTTGTGCTGTATTTCCTGATGATTCGTCCACAGATGAAGCGTCAGAAAGAGCAGAAGGCGATGATTGATGCATTAGCCAAAGGTGATGAAGTGATCACTGCCGGTGGTTTATTGGGCAAAGTCACCAAAGTAACGGATGCCTACATTACGGTTGAAGTCGCCGCCGGCACTGAAGTCGTTATGCAAAAAGCCGCCGTGACTCTGCTGCTACCCAAAGGCTCGATCAAAGCACTCTGAGCTGCTCAACGACCTTAGTTGGCCTGAGTTCTGTGTCCGGCCTGATCAGGCCGGATATTTTTTTATAGTAAGCGACACGCCATGAATCGTTATCCCGTTTGGAAATATGTCTTGATCATACTCGTACTGTTGTTCGGTGCGCTGTACACCATCCCGAATTTCTTTGGTGAATCTCCTGCGGTGCAGATCAGCAGCGCTAAAGCCACGATTAAACTCGGACCTGATGCGGTAGCGCTGGCTAGCCAGGCGTTGGAAAAAGCCGGTGTGCGCGCGGACAATGTGTTTTACGAAAATCTGGGTAATAACGGCACCGTGCGTGTTCGCTTTGCCAGTACTGATTTGCAGTTCAAAGCGAAATCGGTATTGGAGCAAGCATTGAATCGTGATCCCTTGGATCCGAATTATTTAGTCGCCTTCAACTTATTACCGAATACACCGATCTGGCTGCAAAGCTTGCATGCCTTGCCGATGTACTTGGGTTTGGATTTGCGTGGGGGTGTGCATTTCTTAATGCAAGTGGATACCAAAGCAGTTATCGCTAAGCGGATTCAGGGTGTGCAAACAGGTGTGCGTGCCTTATTGGTTGAAAAGCATATTCGCTTTGCAGGCATCACGCGCGATGGTGATGCAATCGATATTCGTGTGCGTGATCAAGAAATTCGAGACGCTGTTCGTGCCGTGTTGTCAGCACAGATTTCTGATTTAACCTTAGTCGATGCTGCTGATGCAGAAGGACTGAAAGTGCGTGCCACGCTCAGCCCGGTAGCGCTCAAGCGCACGCTGGAAGAAGCGGTTCAGCAAAATATCTCGACGTTATCTAAGCGTGTGAATGAACTGGGTGTGGCTGAGCCCGTGATTCAACAACAAGGCTCCGATCGCATCGTGGTGCAACTACCCGGTGTGCAGGATGTCTCGCGCGCAAAAGACATTATCGGCCGTACCGCTACGCTTGAAGTGCGTATGGTGGATGACTCGATACGTCGCGGTACTGAAGAAAGCTCAGCGATACCTTTAGGCTCCGAGTTATTCAAAGTCGGTAAAGGTGCTCCGGTGGTGATGTTTAAAGAGCCCGTTATTACCGGCGACTATATTTCTAATGCAGGTGCCAGTTTCGATTCAAATCAACAGCCTTCAGTCAGCCTCGATTTGAATGGCGATGGTGGTCGCAAGATGCGTGAAGCGACGCGCAGCAAGATAGGCAAACTAATGGCTATCGTGTTGTTCGAAAAAGGCAAGGGCGAAGTACTCACTGTGGCGACGATACGTGATGAACTAGGATCACGTTTTCAAATAACCGGGATGGAATCACCGGCAGCTGCAACTGATCTAGCGTTGTTATTACGTGCGGGTTCGTTGGCCGCCCCCATGGAAATCATTGAAGAGCGCACGATCGGACCGCAACTCGGCGCTGAAAATATCGGTAAAGGTTTCAACTCTACGCTGTATGGCTTTGCAGCGATCACCGTGTTTATGGTGCTTTACTACATGCTGTTTGGTGCGTTTAGTGTATTCGCGCTGGCGGTCAACGTGATGTTGTTAATCGCCGCGTTATCGCTGCTGCAAGCAACGCTAACCTTGCCGGGTATTGCAGCGATTGCTTTGACCTTAGGTATGGCGATTGATGCCAACGTGTTGATCAATGAGCGTATTCGCGAAGAACTTCGACTCGGCAATCCTCCGCAAGCAGCGATTGCGGCAGGTTTTGAGCGTGCTTGGGCAACGATTCTTGATTCGAATGTCACGACATTGATTGCCGGTCTGGCCTTGCTAATTTTTGGATCTGGTCCGATTCGTGGTTTTGCTGTAGTTCATTGCCTAGGTATTTTGACGTCGATGTTTTCAGCCGTGGTGGTGGCGCGTGCGTTAGCTAATGTTTGGTATGGTCGCCGTAAAAAACTGACGGGCGTTTCGATTGGTCAGGTTTGGAAACCCGACTAAATCGGCCAATCAGACATATAGAACAAGGCATATAAGAGGAACATCATGGAATTTTTCAGAATTAAAAAAGACATACCGTTCATGCGCAACGCATTGCTATTTAATGCGATCTCTGCGTTGACCTTTGTAGCGGCGGTGTTCTTTTTGTTTGCGAATGGCCTTCATTTATCGATCGAGTTCACTGGTGGTACGGTAATGGAAGTGGCGTATACCAAGCCAGCGGATCTTGAAGGCATTCGAGCGACGGTGACGGGCTTAGGCTTTGCAGATAATCAGGTACAAAGTTTTGGTACCGCTCAAGATGTGCTGATTCGTTTGCCGGTGCAAAAAGGTGTCAACACTGCGAAAATCAGTACACAGGTGATTGAGGCGCTAAAAGCGAATGATGCATCCATCATTTTGAAGCGGGTAGAATTTGTTGGTCCACAGGTCGGTCAGGAATTAGCTCATGATGGATTGACCGCGCTGATTTTTGTGATCGTCGGCATCATGATTTATCTGGCCTTCCGATTCGAATGGAAATTCGCCGTCGCAGCCATCATCGCAAACTTGCATGATGTGATTATCATTCTTGGATTTTTTGCTTTTTTCCAGTGGGAGTTTTCTCTCACGGTACTCGCAGCAGTGTTGGCGGTGCTAGGCTATTCGGTGAATGAATCCGTGGTGGTGTTTGATCGGGTAAGGGAAACTTTCCGTGATCGTCGTTACAGCAAATTCACGACGCCAGATGTTCTTAATCATGCAATCACCAGCACGATTTCACGCACGGTGATTACCCACGGATGTACACAGCTGATGGTATTGTCGATGTTGGTGTTCGGTGGGCCAACGCTGCATTTCTTTGCGGTGGCTCTAACTATTGGTATTTTGTTTGGTATCTATTCGTCAGTGTTTGTGGCGGCGGCAGTGGCGATGTGGTTGGGCGTTAAGCGTGAAGATTTGCTCAAGCCGATTAAACCAAAAGATGAAACGGATGGCGCGGTTGTGTGAGATAGGTAGCGCTAAGTAAAAAGCCGGCCACGAAGCCGGCTTTTTTTATGGTGCGAGAGTTAATCAAACATCGCGCGCTAATTTTGCAGCCATACCTATGTAGCTGGCTGGTGTCATGTCCAGCAATCGTTTTTTTGCTTCATCTGGAATAGCCAGACCTTGAACAAATTCGCGCAGCGCCTCTTTGGTGATGCCTTTGCCGCGGGTGAGTTCTTTTAATTGTTCGTAGGGGTTTTCAATACCATAGCGACGCATGACGGTTTGTATGGGTTCAGCGAGTACTTCCCAGCTATCATTCAAATCAGCCGCTAAACGATCAGGATTGACTTCAAGTTTATTCAATCCGCGCAAACAACTATCGTAAGCCAGTACGCTGTAACCAAAACCTACGCCGATATTTCTTAGTACGGTGGAATCTGTCAGGTCGCGCTGCCAACGTGATACGGGAAGTTTTTCAGACATATGTTTAAGCACGGCGTTTGCCATGCCTAAGTTACCTTCAGAATTTTCAAAGTCAATCGGGTTAACTTTGTGCGGCATGGTCGATGAACCGATTTCACCAGCTTTGGTACGTTGCTTAAAATAGCCGATGGAAATGTAGCCCCAGATATCGCGATTTAAATCGAGCAGTATGGTGTTAGTGCGAGCGATCGCATCAAACAGCTCGGCGATATAGTCATGCGGTTCGATTTGTATGGTGTGAGGATTGAAGGTCAATCCTAGTTTGGTTTCAATCACCTTGCGTGAAAATGCCGCCCAATCGATATCGGGGTACGCCGATAAATGCGCATTGTAATTTCCGACTGCGCCATTCATTTTGCCCAGTATTTGCACGCCGGCGATGCGTTCGCTGGCACGCTTGAGTCGTGCAACCACATTCGCCATTTCTTTGCCCAAGGTGGTTGGGCTAGCAGGTTGGCCGTGGGTACGTGACATCATCGGTAAATCGGCGTGTTCATGCGCCAGCTCGGTCAACTTAGCAATCACGGTCGCAAGTTGCGGCAGCAATACTTCGTCGCGCGCTGTTTTTAGCATCATGCCGTGCGAGGTATTGTTGATGTCTTCCGAAGTGCAAGCAAAGTGAATAAATTCGGATGCCTTAACCAGTTCAGGGACGTCATTTACTTTTTCTTTGAGCCAGTACTCGACAGCTTTCACATCATGATTAGTGACGGCTTCGATACTTTTGATGCGCGCTGCATCGTCCTCGGTAAAGTTGGAAGCTAGACCTTCTAACAAAGCGCGAGCCGGTTTTGAGAACGGCGGCAACTCGGTAAATCCCGCTTCAGAAAGAGCAATCAACCAAGCAACTTCGACCTTGACACGGTGATGCATAAAACCCGCTTCAGAAAGAATGGGTCGCAAGGCATTGGTTTTCGAGGCGTAGCGGCCGTCCAGAGGTGACAGCGCTGAGAGATGTGAAAGTTGCATAGTCGGAATGAGCCAGTTCGGCTAAGAATAAATCGAGTTGTAACGAGTCGGATTCTACCACTCAGGCAACGCCTGGACTCGGTGTACTAGAGCATAGGCTGGTGCAATTTTCGAGTGATATAATCCGCCTCCCTCGAATCAATACTGAATCGCTATGAAACTGATTGGATCACTCGCGAGTCCGTATGTACGTAAAGTGCGGATTGTTATGGCAGAGAAAAAACTCGATTACGAGTTTGTTCTCGAAGATGTGTGGTCACCTACGTCCACTATCCATTTATCTAATCCGTTGGGCAAGGTTCCTTGTTTGGTTATGGAAGATGGTGGCGCCATGTTTGATTCGCGTGTCATCGTTGAATATCTAGACACCATGTCTCCAGTGGGCAAATTGATTCCTAGCGCTGGTCGTGAGCGTGCCAGCATCAAATGCTGGGAAGCGTTGGCTGATGGCGTATTAGATGCGGGGATCGTGGTGCGAATCGAGCGCACTCAGCGTCCGATTGAAAAGCAAAGTGATCCATGGGTCGATCGTCAGCTGGGCAAGATACGCAATGGACTGAATTCCATGGCGATGGCTCTAGGCGATGCTCCATTTTGCGCAGGCAGTCATTTATCACTAGCCGATGTTGCCGTAGGTAGTGCCTTGGGATGGCTGGCGTTTCGTTTTCCTGAAATTAATTGGCGTGATGATCACACTAATTTAGCCCGATTGTTCGATAAGTTATCCGATCGACCTTCGTTTAAAGAGACAGTGCCCGTCGCCTAATTCTCTTGATAATTCAGTGATAAAAAAAACAGAGCCTTAGTGCTCTGTTTTTTATTGTGTCATCGGTGTGATGGTTGTTAGTTCGTGATCGTGGAGCCCATATCAATAATGCCGCCACCGAGACACACATCGCCGTCATATAAAACGGCAGATTGCCCGGGAGTGACAGCCCACTGAGCTTGCTCGAACTGAAGACTAAAACGGTTGTCGGGTAAGGTGCGGTGCAGACAGTTCATATCGTGTTGTCTGTAACGAGTCTTGGCACTAAGTTGGGTTTCAGCAGGTGCTTGACCACTGACCCAGCTCACCTGATCAGCAGCCAGCGTGTGCGACAAGAGCCAGGGATGATCATGGCCTTGCACGACATACAGCGTATTGTTGGCCACATCTTTGCGCGCGACATACCAGGCTTCGTGATTGCCATCGTCATCGCGATGTTTTTTGCTACCGCCTAAGCCTATGCCTTTGCGCTGACCTAAGGTATAAAAAGACAGGCCAACGTGTTCTCCCATTATTTCGCCTTCAGGCGTCATCATCGGCCCCGGTTTGAATGACAGATAGCGATTTAAAAATTCGCGAAAGGGGCGCTCGCCAATAAAACAAATCCCCGTTGAATCTTTCTTAGTGGCGTTGGGCAAACCGAGTTGGTCGGCGATTTTTCGTATCTCAGTTTTATGTAACTCACCTAACGGAAATAGCGTGTTAGCTAGTTGTGCTTGATTTAAGCGATGTAAAAAATAACTTTGATCTTTACTGGCGTCGACGGCTTTGAGTAATTCAAATTGCCCATTGTTTTCACGCACGCGCGCATAGTGACCGGTGGCGATCAGGTCAGCGCCGAGTGTCATCGCATGATCCAGAAAGGCTTTGAATTTAATTTCGGCATTACACAGCACATCAGGATTCGGAGTGCGGCCCGCTTCGTACTCGCGTAAAAATTCAGCGAACACACGATCTTTGTATTCCGAGGCGAAATTTACGGCTTCAATATCCACACCTAAAACATCCGCGACGCTGACAGCGTCTATCCAGTCTTGGCGGGTGGAACAGTATTCATCATTGTCATCGTCTTCCCAGTTTTTCATGAAGAGACCGATGACTTCGTAGCCTTGCTGTTTGAGTAGCCAGGCGGCGACCGACGAATCAACGCCACCGGACATTCCCAATACAACGCGCTTAGGCATAACTAGGATCGCTCACACTAGGATGGGTATAAATAAGTGACAAAGGACTGCGCTTACCATTCAGATAGTCATCGACGCATTGCAGTACTAAGGGGCTGCGGTGCATTGCTTGGCAGATGAGTAGTTCATCGCGCGACATCCACACAGTTCGGATGATGCCTTCGTCCAGCGGCTGGTCATGTTGTTTACCTAAGCTGCCGGTAAATGCAAATCTCAAGTAGGTGACTTCTTCTTTGGTGCGGCTTGAGACATAGCGCGACATATACACGCCGACTAATGCCTCGGGCGTGAAGTCGAAGCTGGTTTCTTCCAGCGCTTCACGGCTGACCGCGTCGATCAGTGATTCATTTGGGTCGAGATGACCGGCCGGTTGATTGAAGCGTATGCCGTCGCTAGTTTCTTCTTCGACTAGTAAAAATTTGCCGTCGCGCTCAATAATCGCGGCCACGGTCACAGAAGGTTTCCAGATAGTTGACATGGTTTCCTTTGAAGTGACGGCATTTTAACCGCAGCCTTAGTTTGGGCAATGAAGCAGGTTGGTGAAGCTTGGTAGTGCCAGATCATCAGTAATTAGCGTTTGTGTCTGGTAGCTAAACTGCAGAAAGCTGGGCTTGTTGGCTAATCAGAAATGGTTTTATCAGAATATTTCCGAATACCTACAAATCCATCCTAAATACGCCTTCCTAAAATAGAACGGTTGTTCCATTTTGGAAATTGCGTGTAAGATTCTGGCTTTCTTTTTGGGAGATCCCCATGAAAATCGGCATTCCCGCCGAGACGCGGCCGGGTGAGACGCGAGTCGCCGCGACACCCGAAACAGTTAAAAAGCTGGTCGCTGCTAAGCATCAAGTGGTGGTGCAAGCTGGCGCAGGCGTGGCAGCTAGCATTACGGATGAAGCGTATGCGGCAGCGGGCGCAGAGATTGTCTCTGCAGATCACGCTTTAGGCGCTGATTTGGTGCTGAAAGTCAGAGCGCCTTCCGCAGACGAGCGCAAGGTTATGAAATCTGGCAGCGTGCTGGTCGGCATGCTTAATCCCTTTGATGCAGACAACAACGCTGCGATGGCCGCTGCAGGTCTAAGTGCGTTTGCGCTCGAGGCGGCGCCACGCATCACGCGCGCTCAATCGTTAGATGTTCTTTCTTCGCAAGCGAATATTGCCGGTTACAAGGCTGTTCTGATGGCGGCGAACGCTTATCAGCGCTTCATGCCTATGTTGATGACAGCTGCGGGTACCGTGAAAGCGGCGCGTGTGCTGATTATGGGCGTGGGCGTCGCTGGTTTGCAGGCGATTGCTACGGCTAAACGTATGGGTGCAGTGATTGAGGCATCGGATGTACGTCCGCCAGTCAAAGAGCAAGTTGAATCGCTGGGCGCAAAATTTATTGATGTGCCCTTCGAAACTGAAGAAGAGCAAGAGATCGCGAAGGGCGTCGGTGGTTATGCGCGCCCCATGCCAGAAGCTTGGATGAAACGTCAGGCAGCATTAGTGCATGAGCGTGCCAAGCAGGCGGACATCATCATCACCACCGCGCTGATACCGGGTCGTAAGGCGCCGATATTGATTAGCGAAGAGACGGTTAAATCAATGAAGCCAGGATCGGTGATTATTGATATGGCGGTTGAGCAAGGCGGCAATTGCCCTCTCTCTGAATTGGGCAAGACGGTTGTCAAACACGGTGTGACCATTATTGGTGAACCCAATATTCCTGCTTTGTGCGGGGCGGATGCGTCGGCACTGTATTCACGCAATGTATTGGATTTTCTCAAGCTCATCATCAACGCAGAGGGCGCTTTGCATATCGATACCAGCGATGAAATCGTTGCTGCGACTCTGATGTGTTCGGGTGGTGAAGTCGTTCGTAAGGCTTAGGAGATTTAATGCAGCGAATTATGTTGCGAGCGAAAATACATCGCGCGACAGTGACGCAATGTGACCTGAATTACGAAGGTTCTTGCGGGATTGATCAAGATTTACTCGAAGCGGCAGATATCCGCGAGTTTGAAAAAATCGAGCTGTACAACATTAATAACGGCCAGCGCTTTTCTACCTATGCCATTGTGGGAAAGCGCGGAAGTGGTGAGATTTCTCTCAATGGTGCTGCGGCACGCTTAGCGCAATTAGGTGACTTACTCATTATTTGTACCTATGCGCCTATGAGTGATGCTGAGGTAGCTGAGTATCAGCCAAAGATTGTGTTTGTAAACGACAAAAATCGAATCACTGGCCTTAAAAAATAATGCCTTCTCAGTAGTTCTGAGGGCGCCTACTGTCTACAACCAGAGGACATCATGGAAGTCAGTCATACCATCATCAACCTGATCATTTTTGTGCTGGCAATTTATGTCGGCTATCACGTGGTCTGGACTGTTACCCCTGCGCTGCACACGCCACTCATGGCGGTGACGAATGCGATATCCGCCATCATCATCGTGGGCGCCATGTTAGCGGCTGCCTTGACTGAAGGTCCGGTCGGCCAGTTTATGGGTACCTTAGCGGTCGCATTAGCTGCTGTAAATGTCTTCGGTGGTTTTTTGGTCACCCAGCGCATGCTGGAAATGTTCAAGAAAAAAGAGCCTAAGGCCAAGAAGAAGGAAGAGGCTTAATCATGAGCATGAATCTGGTTACTTTGTTGTATCTGTTGGCGTCTGTGTGTTTTATCCAGGCGTTGAAAGGTCTTTCTCATCCTGCGACAGCACGCCGTGGTAATACCTTTGGTATGACCGGTATGGCGATCGCTGCATTGACGACCGTTGCACTGATCTTCAAGCTCAAATCGGAAGCGACCACAGGAACTAACCTCGGTTATGGCTTGCTGGCGCTGGGTGTTGTCGTCGGCGGTGGTATTGGTACCTTACTCGCTAAGCGCGTTGAAATGACCAAGATGCCTGAGCTGGTCGCTGCTATGCACTCGCTGATCGGTTTGGCTGCAGTGTGTATTGCTGTTGCTGCTGTATCTGAGCCTTGGGCTTTTAGTATTGCCGCGCGTGGTGAACCGATACCGTTTGGTAATCGTATTGAACTGTTTATCGGTACCTTCGTGGGTGCGATTACTTTCTCGGGTTCGGTGATTGCGTTTGGCAAACTCGCGGGCAAATATAAATTCCGTTTGTTTCAAGGTGCGCCGGTGGTTTTCCCTGGGCAGCATCTGTTTAATTTGGTGATGGCCATTGTGATGGTCGGCGCCGGTCTGATGTTCGTTATTGATCCGGGTGTGGAAGCGGCATGGACACCGTTCATCGTGATGACGGTGATTGCTTTCATTCTGGGTGTGTTGATCATTATTCCTATCGGCGGTGCAGATATGCCGGTGGTGGTGTCTATGTTGAACAGCTATTCAGGTTGGGCAGCAGCGGGCATTGGTTTTTCGCTTAACAACTCGATGTTGATTATTGCCGGATCGTTAGTCGGCTCGTCAGGTGCGATCCTGTCTTACATCATGTGCGCCGCAATGAATCGTTCGTTCATTAGCGTGATTCTGGGTGGTTTTGGTGGTGAAGCCGGCGATGTCGTGGCCGGTGCTCAACAACAGCGCAATGTGCGATCGGGCTCGGCGGATGATGCGGCATTTGTGATGAGTAATGCCGAGACGGTCATTATCGTTCCCGGTTATGGTTTGGCTGTCGCACGTGCGCAGCACGCGTTGATGGAACTGAGCGAAAAATTGTCGCATCGTGGTGTAACCGTCAAATTCGCCATTCATCCTGTTGCAGGTCGTATGCCAGGACACATGAATGTTTTGTTGGCTGAAGCAGAAGTGCCCTACGATCAGGTCTTTGAAATGGAAGACATCAACGGTGAATTTGGTCAAGCCGATGTGGTGCTCGTATTGGGTGCAAACGATGTGGTCAATCCAGCGGCTAAAGATCCGAATTCTCCTATCGCTGGCATGCCTATTCTGGAAGCCTACAAAGCCAAGATGGTGATTGTGAACAAACGTTCGATGGCTTCAGGTTATGCGGGCCTCGATAACGAGTTGTTCTACATGGATAAAACCATGATGGTGTTTGGCGATGCGAAGAAGGTGATTGAAGACATGGTCAAGGCTGTGGAGTAAGATCACAAATCTCATTATCACAAGCCCTCAATCAATGAACGACAAGCTAAACTTAGCCCCGCTGGAAAATGCGGTGAGTCGGCTCACTGAGGGGCTTGCTCGCTATGAGAAGGACATCACGGATACGCAGATTCGAGACGGCCTGATTCAGCGTTTTGAGTTTAGCTATGAAATCAGCCACAAGATGCTGAAACGTCATCTTGAAGCAGTGTCTCCCACTCCAGAGCAGTTTGACGCGATGGCCTTTGCTGATCTTATTCGTTCAGCGAATGAGCAAGGGTTGCTACTGGGTGACTGGTCGGCGTGGAAAATTTATCGCGAGATGCGCAGCAAGACCAGCCACACCTACGATGCAGAAATAGCGATCGAGGTTGTGCAGGGTATCCCTGCTTTTCTAGAAGAAGCGCGTCACCTCTTGAAACAACTCCAAGAACGGAATCCATAGCGGCATGGTTGACCAGCCTCTCATTGATATTAGTCCTGAGAACTGGCGAATCGTTCGAGACATTCTGCAACGCTATGTGCCGGATCGCGAAGTCTGGGCTTTCGGATCGAGGGCAAAATGGACAGCCAAGGAATTTTCAGATCTTGATATTGCCATCATTGGCGATAAGCCCTTGAGCATTGCACTCACTGCGGATATGAGAGAGGCATTTCAAGAATCAGCCTTGCCGTTTAAGGTTGATATTGTGGATTGGGCCAACATTACGCCATCATTTCAGCAAGTCATTCAAGCGGCAAAAATTCAGATTCAATAATCTTTTTAGTTGTAGCCGACCGATTACGTTTTTTATCGCAACCCAAACATCATGTGCGAAGCCAGCCAGCGTTTTGCACTCGGTGTGACATCAATTAATCCTAATGAGATACCGAGCATCGTTTGTGTAAGCGATTGATCGGGCGCACTGGCAAACACGCGCGCCATCCAATCAGTTATTCGTATCGTTGTGCTGCGGTCGGCTTGACGCGTATGTTCGAATGCCGTGAAAGCCATCGGCGACATTTCTTTTGCTAATAAATCGGCCAGCACGACAGCATCGCGTAATCCCAAATTCAGTCCTTGCCCTGCAACGGGATGCAACGTTTGCGCTGCATTCCCTATAGCGAGGGTTCGCGCTGTGTTGATTGCCTGAGCATTTAAACCGAGTGGGTAGGTTGATCGTGATCCTACGTTGACAAAGCGTCCCACGCGTTGCCCAAAGGCGTGTTGTAGAGCCTGAAGAAATGCTTCATCGGCAAGCGCCATTAATTGTTCACTATGCTCAGGACGTACACACCAGACCAAGGCATAGCCGCCTGCTTGCGGTAGCAATGCTAGCGGGCCTTCTTCGGTGAATCGTTCAAAAGCCCGATCAGGCAGTGACGAACTCGTTTCTACTCTAGCGACGATGGCGCATTGCTGATAATCGCGGTGCTTGGCTCGTGGTGATTGCTCACCAAAAACGCCGCCCTCAGCCTTTATCGCTAGCTTTGCAGTGAGGGTCTGGCCATCGGATAACTCTATCGACACATGTGCCCTATCTTCATTGATGCTGGCAATGCGAGACGATCTGAGCTGATGTAATTCAGCGTTAGATAAACCATCAGACAGAGCGCGTACAACGTCACCGTAGCGGCAAACATAGCCCAGTGCGGGAAGTTTGTATTCAGTTGCTTCGATTAATGTGCGACCAAAACTGCCGCGACGTGAGATGTGAATTTCTTGTATGGGTGTGGCCGTAGTTGGCCAGCCATGAATTTGTTCGAGTAATTGTCGACTTCCGTAAGACAGCGCAACCGAACGTGGATCTTCCTCAGCTGTTGAAAGCGATTTAGCATCGATCAGAGCGATTTTTTTTGCGTCGATACCACGCGCAATTAGCATCCCCGCGATTGCCAGACCCACGGGTCCGCCTCCGGCAATCGCTATGTCGACTTGTGTTTGCATGCGAGTCAATGACTTGATGAGTCGATTAAGCGCGCATCACTGCTTCGATTTCAGCAATGGTTTTTGGCGCTTTGTGGGTCAAGATGTCGCAGCCCGATGCAGTAACTAACGCGTCATCTTCAATGCGAATACCTATGTTCCAGAATTCTTTCGGTACGCCTTCTGCAGGACGAACATAGATGCCCGGTTCTATCGTTAGTACCATACCAGGCATCAGTGTGCGCCAGGGTTTTTGCTCTCCCTCGGGAACATGATCGCGATAGTCACCTACATCATGCACATCCATGCCTAACCAGTGGCCGGTTCTGTGCATGTAGAACTGACGGTAGTCACCGTTGGCGATCACATCATCTAATGAGCCGACGTTATTTTTATTCAGTAGACCGGTGTCTAACATGCCTTGAGCCAGCACCTTGAGTGCGGCATCGTGTCCATCGGTAAAACGTTTACCAGGTGCGGTTACGGCAATGGCTGCGGCTTGCGCATTTAAAACAAGTTCATACAATGCTTTTTGTGGGCCACTAAATTTTCCGTTTACAGGAAAAGTACGGGTGATATCCGATGCGTAGCTATCTAGCTCGCAGCCCGCATCGATGAGTACTAGATCACCGTCACGTAATTCGGCATCACCGGCACGGTAATGTAGAACGCAGGCATTCGCACCGGTTGCAACGATAGAGCCGTAAGCGGGAAACTGAGAACCCTGACTGCGGAATTCATGCAGTAATTCTGCTTCGAGATGGTATTCGCGCAAACCAGCTTTAGATGTTCGCATCGCTCGCGCATGAGCGTGTGAACTGATATCAGCAGCACGCTGCATGATGGCTATTTCATGCTCGTCTTTAATCAGGCGCATATCGTTTAACAGCACTCGAATATCGACGGCCTTACTCGGCGAAGAGATACCAGCTCGCGCTTGTGCGCGCACAGAATTAAGCCATGCCTGTATTTGTGTATCGAGCTTCTGGCTGCTGCCTAGCGCATAAAACAAGGCATTCACATTCGCCATTAATTTCGGTAATTCAGTATCAATGGTATCGATGGCATAGGCAGCATCAAAACCAAATTTTTCTTTCGCTGCTGCCGGGCCGTAACGATAACCATCCCAAATTTCGCGTTCTTCATTTTTTTCGCGACAAAATAAAATAGCTTGATCAGTCGCTCCCGCGATCAGTACCAACGTAGCCTCAGGTTCAGTGAATCCAGTCAGGTAATAAAAATAACTGTCGTGTCGATAGGGATAGTCGGCATCGGCATTGCGCATGACTTCGGGGGCGGTAGGGATGATGGCGACGCCGCCACCTTGTTCACGCATTTTGGCCAGCACGCGTGCGCGCCGTTGGGCATAGGGATTCATGTCAGTTCTTGTAGTGAAGTGGTGCATTCAATTGTTCTAGTCGCTCCACGGTTCCCACATCAGTCCAGTCACCGCGGTAAAGCTCACCGCCTATTCTGCGCTGATCTGCTAATTCGCGCAGGATGGGCGCTAGCTTGGCTGAATCACCGGGAGTCAGTTGATCGAACATTTCAGGTCGGTAAACACCGATACCCGAGAAGGTGTAGCGAGGCTCGCCTTGATTCGCAATAGAAAAATTCGCTAGCGCGAAATCGCCCTCGGGATGATGCGCGGGATTTTTTACCAAATACAGCCACGCGAGATCACGTGTGTGATGTGGATGCGGTGTACCCCAAACATCATTCTCTTCGAGTACGTCTTTGACTTGGGAAAAATCGAAATGCGGACAATACACGTCACCCGCAATCGCAACGAAGGCTTGGTCTCCCAACAAATGGCGCGCCTTGGCAATCCCACCTGCGGTCTCGAGTGCCGTGCCTTCAGGGGAATACACAATGCTTGCGCCGAACTGTTCGCCGTTGCCCAACGCGTCTTCGATCATGTGACCCAGATGCGCGTGATTGATAACGATTTCAGTTATGCCAGCACGAACCAAATTTAAAATGTGCCACACAATTAAGGCACGCCCTCGCACCTGCAACAAGGGTTTGGGGCAGGTGTCGGTGAGTGGTCGCATGCGTTCGCCACGACCAGCGGCAAAAATCATCGCCTTCATGACATCAAAACGTAAATCCTACGCCGGTGGTATTTTCTTCCAGCGTATCGAGTAGTTTGATGAGTGGCGCAAATTCTTTATAGCGATACGCCGTTTTGCGGGTGTATTCCATAACGAGTGGAATATCAGCCAGATAGCCATCCTTGCCATCGCGGTGATACAGACGCGCAAAAATTCCTAGTACTTTGAGATGCCGTTGCAAGCCCATAAATTCGAAGTCACGATAAAACATATCGACATCGGGATTCACGGGTAACCCTGCGCGACGCGCGCGTTCCCAGTAGCGTATGGCCCAGTCCAGCACCATTTCTTCATCCCACTGAATATAGGCATCACGCAGTAGCGATACCAAATCGTAGGTGATAGGGCCGTAGACAGCGTCCTGAAAATCCAGAATGCCGGGATTGCCTTTATCCATCACCATCAAGTTACGCGAATGATAGTCGCGGTGCACGTAGACCGGCGGTTGCGCGAGGTTGTTCGCCAAAATGCAGTCGAATACTTTATTCAACGACTCGGACTGGATATCAGATAACGTAGCTTGTAAATGTTTATTGATATACCAATCCGGAAACAACATCAGCTCACGATGGAGTAGCGGCCGATCGTAGTCGGGTAGCTGTCCCGGTTTGCTTTGGGTCTGCAGCAAAATCAGCGCATCAATTGCATCCATATACAGCTTGTGGGCGGTATCGACGCTCAGTTGTTTTAAATAGGTAGTGGAGCCTAAGTCCGATAGCAGCAAGAAGCCCTGCTCAACATCGCTGGCCAGCACCTTGGGAACCGTAACGCCGGTGTCCCCAAACAAGTGGGCCACTTGCAGAAAAGGACGTACATCTTCTTGTGGGGGCGGCGCATCCATTACGATCAGGGAGTCTCCCTGAGCGGTATCCACCCTGAAATAACGCCGAAAACTGGCATCCGCCGAGGCGGGTCGCAATGTGTCGGTGAGTGGTTGGGGGGTATCGATCTGGCTTAGCCAGTCGACAATTTTTGCTAAACGTGCATCGTTTTGAGGAGAATCGGGCATGGAGAACGCAGAATAACAAGTTGAAAAGCAGTGCTGCTGATGTTCGTGCAGTGTGTTCCCATATAATAAGGGATTCGCCTCACAATGCGGCGCTCACTATGCCGCGTTTTTCTTCATGACCCCGCAATTGCCTATTCCACAAACCGTTGCTGTACTGCGCTTAAGTGCCATTTCTATTGCGCTGGCTTCGTTGCCAGTGTTGGGTATGGCGCAGGAGCGCACCTGGCTGGCTGGCTCTGTCGATGATAAAGCGCCAACCGAAGTTCAGGCGGATCAAATCACTGGCCGTCCCGATCGCGACATCAACATGGATCAAGGTGTTGAAATCATCCGGGGCAAAACGCTGATACAAGCCGACCACATGCATTACGACATGGTGGAAGATGCGGTCGAGGCAGACGGTCATGTGCGGGTCGCCAAAGAAGGCAACGTTTTTACGGGTACGGCGCTGCGCCTGAAGCTAGATACTGGCGAAGGAGTGATGCAGAGTCCGATCTACCAGCTGATTCGAAAGAACGCTCACGGGAAAGCGGATCGTATCGATTTTCAGTCACAAGATTTAGCGACCGTCATCGGAGGGTATTACACCACCTGTAATCAGCCCGAGCCAGATTGGTATTTGCGTACCGGATCGCTGACATTAGATAACGGACGCGAGCTTGGTGTCGCCAAAGATGCCGTCTTAGTTTTTAAGGGTGTTCCGCTAGCGGGTACTCCGCGTATTTCTTTTCCGCTGAGTGACGAGCGAGTTTCTGGCTTTCTTGCTCCTACCATTGCGACATCCACGTCGGGCGGTCTGGAAGTCACCACGCCCTACTACTGGAATATCGCACCGAATCGAGATTTACTTCTTGCCCCTCACTACATTGCGCGACGTGGACTCATGATGGGCGGTACGGCTCGTTATTTAGGTGAGGAGTACTATGGTGAGACGCGGTTTGAAGTGATTGATCGCGATGCGCAAACTCACGATAGTCGCTATGCGATTGCATCGCGACATAAAGAGGATTTAGGATCAGGTCTGACGTTTACGTCTAACTTGAACATGGCGTCGGATAATAATTACGCTCAGGATTTCCCGTTCAGTCACGTATGGGCATATCAGCCGGGTATCAGTCAGCGGTTGTTGCCGCGTGATGTGCGAGTTGATTATGGTTCGCAGGATTTAAACGCTAGCGCTCGAGTTATCGAATACCAAGTTCTTCAAGATTCAAATATTAACGCTAAGATTGTGACACCTTACAGTCGTTTACCTCAGCTGAAATACAGCTACTACGGCGATAACGATGGTAGCTTGAGTTGGAGTGTCGCGTCGGAATTTACGCGTTTTTATAATTCTACCGTTCCCGTTGTTGGTATGCCGCGCCAGGGCGATCGCATGATAGTAAATCCTCGGCTGACCTATAACTATTCTAGCGGCGGTTTTTTTATTCGCCCCAGTGTTTCCGCGCATGAGACTGTGTACAGTCTTGATGAAACAGCCGACCCGGCTATGAAAGCGCCATCACGGTTTTTACCTACGCTGTCGATTGACTCAGGCCTAATCTTTGAACGCGATGCCAGTTTATTTGGTAATGCAGTGGTACAAACACTCGAGCCGCGCTTGTTCTATACCCATACTCCTTATAAACGACAAGATTCGCAGTTGTATCCCAACTTCGATTCCAGTGAAGCTGATTTCAACTATGCAACCGTGTTTAGAGAAAATCGTTTTGTGGGGAATGATCGTATTGGCGATTCGAATCAGTTGACTTCGGCATTGATGACGCGCTATTTAGAAAATAATGGGGTAGAGCGAGTACGTTTAGCGGTCGCGCAGCGTTTTTCATTTACTGAGCAGCGTGTCTCGCTTGATCAATCGATCAACGCTTCAACTGAAACCCGTTCAGATTTATTGTTTTTGGGTTCGGGACGTGTGACGGATCAGTTGCGGCTAGACTCCAATTTCCAGTATAGTCAGACCCGCAGTGAGCTTAATCGCATGAACGTCGGCGCTTTCTGGCAGCCTGCCCCTATGAAAGTATTGAACGTCCAATACCGCCGCGATGTTCGTAATTTGCCGAATGATCTCAACTCCAACTTCGAATTGATTGATATTTCAAGTCAGTGGCCCATTGGCGATCGTTGGTATGGTGTTGGGCGACTTAGTTACTTGCTCAAAGAGAGTAAGTTGGGTCAATCACTTGCCGGCCTGGAGTACAAAGCTGACTGCTGGATTTTTAGAATGGTGGGCCAAAAAGTTCCGACTGCGCAGGGCGTCTCCAACACTATGGTCTTCCTGCAGTTGGAATTTAATGGATTGTCTATGCTGGGAGCAAACCCTATGAAGGCTTTGCGAGCTAACGTACCTGGCTATCAACCCTTAGGTCAAACGGACTATCCCTACGAAACTTATTAACTGTGACTATGATCAAAATTGGTGACTTTGTGTTGACTGCGATTGAACGTTTTGCATGTTTGTTGATAGTGCTTTTGGTTCTAAGCCCAAGTAGTTTTGCGCAAGATAAGAGCGCCGGTAAACAGCCTGTACTAGTGGATGCCATCGTTGCTGTAGTAAA
The DNA here is from genome assembly GCA_947454305.1 of Oxalobacteraceae bacterium. Lineage (GTDB taxonomy): Bacteria > Pseudomonadota > Gammaproteobacteria > Burkholderiales > Burkholderiaceae_D > Pernthalerella. The sequence continues at coordinate 5,988 of CANGJE010000034.1, read as the reverse complement.
CACCGACGTCATTACCTTAAAAGAACTGGATGATCGAGTTCGTTTGGTTGAGCAGCGACTCAAACGTCAAAACACGCAAATGCCGCCGCGTGAAATATTGCAGCGTCAATTACTCGAGCGAATGATAGTCACTCGTGCTCAAATGCAGATGGCTAGAGATAGCGGTATTCGGGTTGACGACATTATGTTAGACCGCGCCGTTTCGCGGATCGCCGAGCAAAATCAGCTATCACTTCAAACCTTTCGTGATCAGCTAGAACGTGATGGTTTGTCATTTGCACGGTTTAGAGAAGAAATTCGTGAAGAAATTACTTTGCAGCGTTTGCGCGAGCGCGAAGTCGATAACAAATTACAGATAGGCGAATCGGAAGTTGATAATTACTTGGCGGCTTCTGCGGGTAAGAACGATGCCGGACAACAGGAAATAAACCTCGCTCAAATTTTGGTGCGCGTACCAGAAAATGCCTCGCCTCAGCAGATAGCTGATCGTCGCAAGCGCGCCGAGACGGCAATCGCGCAATTAAAATCCGGCGCTGATTTTGCTAAGACCGCTGCAAGTTTTTCTGATGCGGGTGATGCGCTGAGCGGTGGTGAACTCGGCTGGCGTATCGTTTCGCGCCTGCCACAGTTGTTTGTTGATGCGGTAGAAAAAATTAATGAGGGTGAGATTGCTCCCTTAGTTCGTAGCGCGAATGGCTTTCATGTCCTTAGACTGAATGGTCGTCGTACCGCCACTCTCGCGAAAGGTGCGACGGGTACTATGGTGCAACAGACGCGTGCGCGACACATACTAATCAAAGTTAACCAGATCGTTTCTTCTTCAGAAGCGCGTCGTAAATTGGTAGAGCTGCGAGAACGCTTGGAGAATAAAGCAGCAAAATTTGAAGATTTGGCACGTCTCTATTCTAATGATGGCTCCGCTAGCAAAGGTGGCGACCTCGGTTGGATTTATCCCGGCGATACCGTGCCAGAGTTTGAGCGCGGTATGAATGCATTGAGCCCTGGTGAAGTTTCTCAGCCTATCGAATCGCCGTTTGGTTTCCATTTGATTGAGGTTTTAGAGCGTAAGACTGAAGAAGTCTCGCGTGAGCGTCAACGCATGATGGCGCGTCAGTCATTGCGTGAGCAAAAGCTAGACGAAGCCTATGAAGATTGGCTGCGTCAACTGCGAGATCGTGCCTATGTCGAGTATCGACTAGACGAATTCAATCCGCGGCAGCAATAATCGGTCGGCTGTATGTATTGTCCGCGCATTGCCATTACTTGCGGAGAGCCAGCCGGTGTAGGTCCTGAGATTGCTGTCCGCGCTGCCTTAGAAGCAGCGGACAGTGAGATTGTATTGATCGGCGATGCGATCCAAATCAAGTCACTGGCCGCGCAAATAGATCCACTCCAAATCATCCACACAATTAAAGCGGATGAACTTTCAAAAGCGCCTAGACAGGCGGGCCGCATTCAGGTGATTGACTGCCCTCTCGCCGTCAGGCCGATTCCCGGCAAGCTTGATCTGGCTAACGGGCGATCCGTACTTCAAACACTGGATATCGCGATTGATGGTGCCATGCTTCAGCAATTTGATGCCGTGGTCACTGCACCTGTGCAGAAAAGCACCATCAACGATGCGGGCGTTACTTTCACTGGCCATACCGAATATCTCGCTGAAAAAACGGATACAGCTCAGGTGGTGATGATGTTACTGGGTCCGGCAGGTGGCTACACATTGCGGGTTGCGTTAGCGACGACTCATTTGGCTTTGAAAGATGTCTCGGCAGCGATTACGCAATCTAGTTTATTCCGAACGCTGGAAATTATTCACACTGAATTGATCCATCGTTTTGGTATTTCTCAGCCGAGAATTTTAGTCGCGGGATTGAATCCGCATGCGGGTGAGGGCGGTTACCTCGGTCGTGAAGAAATTGATGTTATTCAACCTGTCATCGATCAATGTCGTAGTAAAAATTGGCAAGTCTCTGGCCCCTATCCAGCCGATACGCTATTTCAATCAAAGTATTTGAAAGATGCCGATTGCGTGCTGGCGATGTATCACGATCAGGGGTTGCCAGTACTTAAGTACGTTACTTTCGGTGAGGGTGTGAACATCACCTTGGGTCTTCCCATTATTCGCACGTCGGTTGATCATGGCACTGCACTGGATATTGCTGTGCAGGGTTTGGGGCTGGCAGATCATTCGAGTATGAGCGCTGCTTTGCATGTCGCGATAGAGATGATTCACACATCGCGCAGTACGATTCAATGAAACATATTCCACGTAAGCGATTTGGCCAGAACTTTTTGACTGACCGACATGTACTGAATGAGATCATCCAGTCGATTGCGCCACAAGCCGATGACTTGATGGTTGAAATCGGCCCTGGTCAGGGTGCGATGACGTCCTTGCTGCTGGATGGACTAAATCAGTTGCAGGTGGTCGAATTAGATCGCGATTTAGTTCAAATTCTAGAAAAAAAATTCCAGCATCGCGCATTAAAAATTCACTCAGGTGATGCGCTTAAATTTGATTTTGCATCGCTGGCACAGACAGATAAAAAATTGCGAGTGGTGGGTAATCTTCCCTACAACATCTCGACACCCCTCTTGTTTCATCTGGCTGATTATGTTGGCAGCATCATTGATCAACATTTCATGCTGCAAAAAGAAGTCGTGCAACGTATGGTTGCCGCACCCGGCAGCAAGGACTATGGGCGACTCTCAGTCATGCTGCAGTGGCGCTATCAGATGGATTTATTGTTTATTGTTCCGCCCACCGCATTTGATCCACCACCCAAAGTGGAATCAGCGATTGTGCGTATGAGGCCGCTAAATGAGCCTCTAGCTTGCGATCAGCACAAGCTTGAGCAAGTGGTGACTAAAGCATTCTCGCAGCGGCGCAAGGTAATTCGGAATTGTGTGGCGGGTATGTTCACTGAGAGTGATTTGATCAATGCAGGTATTGATCCACAAACCCGGCCAGAGACGGTAGCGCTAGCTCTGTACGTGAATCTGGCGCGAATTTTGTAGAACGACAACTCGCGCCGGAGATCGCTGAAATCTTTAAGCGTCGCGCTCTATCAATTCAATTTTGTAGCCGTCAGGATCTTGGATAAAGGCGATCACCGTGGAGCCGCCTTTCACTGGGCCAGCTTCGCGAGTCACATTACCGCCGGCCGCTTTAACGGCATCACAGGTTGCTGCGGCATCTTCTACACCGATCGCAATATGGCCATAGGCCGTACCCATCTCGTACTGGGTAGTGCCGTAGTTGTAGGTCAGCTCTAGCTCGGCCTGATCCGGATTAGCTTCATAGCCCAAAAAAGCCAGCGAGTATTTTTGATCAGGGCGATCAGTCGTACGCAGTAACTTCATGCCCATAACTTTGGTGTAAAAATCAATTGATCGCTGTAGGTCGCCAACGCGAAGCATAGTGTGAAGTAATCGCATAGTCTCTTTTCGGGATACGTAAGATGGAGGGTTAGTCGCAGAGGCTCAGGTTGTTTGCAGCCACCGACAAGTGCTTCAAAATTCGGGAAGCTGATGTGATTCGTGATCACGCAATGCTTTACGAGCTATTTCAAATTCTGGCAGTACCGATTGCACCGTTGTCCAAAATTGCGGCCCATGATTCATCTCTCGCAGATGCGACAGTTCATGCGCGACGACATAATCAATGTTGGGTAAAGCAAAATGCATTAAGCGCCAATTCAGTCGTATGCGACCATCCGCCGTGCAGGAACCCCATTGCGTACTAGCTGACGAAAGCGCGAAGCTAGAAAACTGTACACCGAGTTTTTCTGAATAGAAGGCGAGGCGATCGGCAAATACGCGCTTGGCTTCGCTCTGCAACCAACCCTGAACTCGATCTTTGAGTTGTTGCTCAGTGGCCGAACCAGGTAGGCTGATGTGTAGCTCGCGTTGGTCTTCATCAAATCGTGCACCGACCGTACCGTTAAAAGCAATGCGAAGCGTAATATCAGATCCCAGATAAGGAAGCTTAGCGCCATCGCGCCATTCCATTGGGGGCCGCAGGCGACGCACTGAACGCTCTCGCTGTTCATTAATCTTTTTAAAAATCCACGCTTGCTTGGCGCTGATAGCGGCTTCGATATCCATCATCGTCAGCCACTGAGGAGCTGTCACCCGCAGTCCATCATCATCGATGAGAAAGCCGACACTGCGGCGGCGTGAGCGCAACAAACGATAGTCTAAAAAGTGCGTACCAAAATGCAGCCTGCGATGATTCGGTGGTATCGCTGGATCGGGCGCAATAGTATTTGTCTGCGCAGATTCAGTGCTGTTTTGGCTGCCGTCAGAAAAAAAAGCGTCGAGCAGCGAGAGCTGATTCGGATCGGCTAGTTTTTTTCTCAGAAACTGCTTGATGGCCATGAGGTAGCGAATTTAGAGTGACTTTTCATTCAAATAAGCAGCGGGACTTAATGCGCGCATCTCAGATTCTATCCAATTTTCGGCTTCAGCTATTAATTCGGCTGAATTCATGCCTTCAGAAGCAATCGGAACGCCAATCGACACCGTGATTAGCCCCGGTTTTTTAATAAATGCATTGCGAGGCCAGCAATCACCAGAATTCATGGCAATCGGCACCACAGGAACACCGGTACCAATCGCGAGTATCGCCCCACCAGCTTTGTATTTGCCTTGTTGACCCACGGCGGTGCGTGTCCCTTCGGGGAACATGATGACCCATTGGCCGTCATCTAATCGTTTTCTTCCGGTAGTAATTACTTGTGACATTGCATCGCGACCTTTACTACGATCAATCGCAATCATGCGTAGCATACCTAATCCCCAACCAAAAAAAGGAATGTAGAGCAGCGATTTTTTAAATACAAAAATCAGCGGGCGTGGCATCAGCCAGCAATAAAAAATTGTTTCCCAGGCAGACTGATGTTTGGAGAGCAGGATGACTGGAGCATCCGGAAGATTTTCTAGTCCTTTGACTTCCCATCGTATGCCACAGATGTAACGAGCAGCGAGAATGATGAACACATTCCAACGCGTGACCATCCAATAGCGCTGGCGATAAGGTAGGAGTACAAAGCCAAAGCAAGCGGTAGCCCAAATCACGGTCGCTACGACAATCACCAAAGCAAATAGTACTGAACGCATCAACAGCAACAATCGTGACATTCATACTCCAAGAATAGTTAGCACAGACAGCGCTAACCGTTGATACATTATTTTTTCTTTTGCAGGGCGGCTCGTGCCATTTCTACGGTTTCAGGAACAACGTCATCGGCATGCAGTAAACGCTCCACCATCATCGCCAGATTGTCGAAAATTTTGGTGCCGTGTGGGAGACCGCCGGTAGCCAGTGTTTGTTCGCCTTTGCCGGTCATGACTAAATAGGGAGCCGCACCCACTTGTTCAGCCGCTTGCAGATCACGTAGTGAATCGCCGACTACGGGCACGTCACGTAAACTCATGCTAAAGCGTTTGCCAATCGAGAGCAGCATACCGGGTTGTGGTTTGCGGCATTCGCAGTGATCTTCGGAGCTATGCGGGCAGAAAAAAATCGCATCGATACGTGCACCTGCCATTTGCGCCGTTTGATGTAGTTTGTGATGCATGGCACCCAGCGTTTTCATGTCAAACAAGCCGCGTGAAATGCCCGCTTGATTCGTCGCTACTGCTACGCGATAGCCGCGTTGATTTAAGCGCGCAATCGCCTGCATGGAACCAGGGATAGGCTTCCATTCATCCGGTGATTTAATGTACTGATCGGAGTCATAATTAATGACGCCATCGCGATCCAGAATGATGAGCTTCATCCAGTGATCCTTCGTACCAACATTAGGCCGCTAGCCGGGAAATATCAGCGACACGGTTCATCATCGCATGCAAAGCTTGGAGTAACGCGAGGCGATTAGCTCGCAATGCGGCATCCTCAGCCATGACCATAACATCATTAAAAAACGCATCAACATCATTGCGCAATGCTGCTAAGGCTTTTAAGGTCGAAGCGAAATCGCCTTT
>CANGJE010000033.1 GCA_947454305.1 Oxalobacteraceae bacterium | reverse complement strand
GGTCGATGATGGCTTGCGGATCAATGCCATTGTTTTTCGACTTAGACATTTTTTCCGTGCCGCCGATATGCACTGGCTGACCATCGGTTGTTAAGATGGCCGATACCGGACGACCTTTATCATCCATTTTCAGCGTAACGTCTTCTGGGTTGATCCAGATTTTTTTACCTGAGGCTTCTTCGCGATAATAGGTTTCGTTCAGCACCATGCCTTGCGTGAGCAAGTTGGTAAACGGTTCATCAAATTTAATCAAACCAAAATCGCGCATGACTTTGGTCCAGAAGCGCGCATACAGTAAATGCAGAACCGCATGTTCAATACCACCGATGTATTGATCCATCGGCATCCAATAATCATTACGCTCATCTACCATGGCATTGCTGCTGCCCGGTGAGCAGTAGCGCATGTAGTACCAGGATGAATCCACAAAGGTATCCATCGTGTCTGTTTCACGGCGCGCCGCTTTGCCACAGCTAGGGCAATCAACGTTTAAGAATTTTTCATGTTTGTTGAGTGGATTGCCGCTACCGTCAGGCACACAATCTTCGGGCAACACAACGGGTAAATCTTTTTCAGGCACCGGCACATCACCACACGAAGGACAGTGAATGATAGGAATCGGCGTGCCCCAATAACGCTGACGTGAAATACCCCAGTCGCGCAAGCGATAGGTGATTTTTTTCTCGCCTAAACTTTTAGCTGACAGATCAGCCGCGACAGCATTCACAGCGTCGGGATAATTCAAGCCATCGTACTTACCGGAATTAACGCAGCGACCTTGTTCTTTGTCGGCATACCACTCTTGCCAAGCATCGTCGCTATAGGTTTTGCCTTCAACACCAATCACGGCTTGAATCGGTAAGTGATATTTTTTAGCGAACGCGAAATCACGTTCATCATGCGCGGGCACACCCATCACTGCGCCGTCGCCATACGTAATAAGAACGTAGTTACCAACCCATACATCGATCGCTTTGCCTGTTAGTGGATGCGTAACAGTCAGTCCTGTAGGCATACCCTTTTTTTCCATCGTGGCCATGTCGGCTTCAATTACGCTACCTTGCTTGCACTCGGTAATGAAAGCCGCTAACGCAGGATTCGATTGAGCGGCATGGGTTGCCAGTGCGTGTTCAGGTGCAACGGCGCAGAAAGTTACGCCCATGATGGTATCGGGGCGGGTGGTAAAGACCCACATTTTTCCATCGCTGATTAATTCGCCCGCAGCGTTTTTTATTTGATGTGGAAAAGCAAAACGAACGCCGGTTGATTTGCCAATCCAGTTCGCTTGCATGATGCGCACACGCTCTGGCCAACCGGGTAATTTATTTTCTACGTGGTCTAAGAGTTCTTCGGCATAGTCGGTGATGCGCGCGTAGTACATAGGAATTTCGCGCTTTTCAATCACGGCGCCTGAACGCCATCCACGTCCATCAATCACTTGTTCATTCGCGAGCACGGTTTGATCGATAGGATCCCAATTCACTGTGCCAGTTTTTTTGTAAACGATGCCTTTTTCTAGCATCTTCAAAAACATCCACTGATTCCACTTGTAGTAGTCAGGACTGCAGGCAGTCATTTCACGCGACCAGTCAATCGCCAGGCCCATGGCCCGCATCTGCACCTTCATGTAATCAATATTCGCGTAGGTCCATTGCGCAGGCGGTACACCATTGGCCATCGCAGCATTTTCAGCGGGCATACCAAACGCATCCCATCCCATAGGCATTAATACGTTGTAGCCGCTCATGCGCAGCTGGCGTGCCATCACATCATTGATGGTGTAGTTACGCACATGACCCATGTGCAGTTTGCCGGAAGGGTAGGGCAACATGGAACAGGCATAGAACTTCTTTTTTTCGCGACCTTGAGCATCGCGTGCGTGTTCGACGACCTTATAGGCATCGATGTTGTTCCAGTGTTCCTGGGCCGAACGTTCGACATCGGCCGGGCTGTATTTCTCTTGCATGACGTGTGTTGGGAGAGTGTGAGGTTAGCCGTGCATTATACCGGCTGGTACCCCTCTCACGGGACATGGCGGTGACTCGAAAGCACTGCCATCGGCGCGCGCTCGCGCCTTTTGTCAGAAGGGCATGTGTGGGTGAGGTAGAAGCGGCAGTTTTGGCCGCTACAGCCTTACCGTGTGCGGCTAGCGAAAGAGCTTATTTGCCTTGCGGATCAGTCACAAAGCCGATCTTAGTCATACCGCCGGTTTGAGCGGCTGCCATCACTTGAGCGATGACTTCATAGCGCGTTGATTTATCTGCACGGAGTTGCAACTCGGGCTGAGGTTTTTTTTCAGCGGCGGTTGTGATGCGGGTGGCTAGCTCTTCGCGCGTAATCGCTGCGTTGTTCCAAAAGAGTGTGCCTTCACCATTAATCGCTAAGGTGATGGTTTCGGGTTTTTCGGGTGCGGCTTGCGATTGTGCGTTCGGCAGTTCTAGTTTGATCGCGTGCGTGAACAGAGGTGCTGTGATGATAAAAATCACCAGCAGCACCAGCATCACATCGACCATAGGCGTGACGTTGATGTCAGCCATTGGACCTGCTTGGTTGTTATCGTTGAATCCACCGAATGCCATGCTGATGTCTCCGCTATGAAGAATGTTAACGCGTAGTGCGTACGCGAGTACCGGTGGTCAGATGCGCGTGCAAGTCATGCGCGAATGCATCTAGCTCAGACAGTGTGACGCGGTTAACTCGAGTGAAAGCGTTATAGCCCAGCACGGCGGGAATAGCGACTACCAGACCAATGGCCGTCATGATGAGTGCCTCGCCTACGGGGCCAGCCACTTTATCGATTTGTATGGTGCCAGCCGCAGAGACAGCTGCCAGTGCATGGTAGATGCCCCACACAGTGCCGAACAGACCAATGAAGGGTGCGGTTGATCCAACGGAAGCAAGTAGTGTTAAGCCGCTCTCAAGGCGCGATGACACGCGATTAATTTGTTGACGCAGTGTGCGTGTGACTAATTCGCCGGGATCAACACTTGCATTCAATGATTGGCTTTTAGCTTTGATATTCACTGCTTCGACCGCATGCGTAGCCAGTGGTGCGTACACATGCTCGGTATCGGCGTGCTTGAGCAAATTGATCGCATCATCCATGGTGGGCGCATCCCAAAAGCTCTCGAGCACGCCTGCGCTCATGCGTATGCGCCATGAAGTCCACGCCTTGGAGACGATGTAGTACCAGCTAATGACGGACATCAGCAGCAACACATACGCCACGGTGTGGGTAATGGCATCGCCTTGTGCCCAGTAGTGGGCTAAGCCGAGAGATGGTTGGAGGTTATCGTTCATAAAAATAAGTTTGACTCTAAGTTTGTTTACTTTAGTTTGAAATCAAAGGGAATTTCAATATATTTATCCACAGCCTTGCCATCCCGAATCTCCGGAGAAAATTTCGGTGATTTTTTAAGTATTTCTTTAGCGAACTCGTCTAATCTAGGGTACCCACTGCTTGATGTTACTACGATTGTGTTTGGGTCAATCGAGCCGTCTGCACGAACTAGGAAGCCTAATTTCACCAGCCCTTGCTCGCGTAGTCTTCGCAACATAGCGGCTTGCTGTGAGTTGTAAGCTTGATTAGCCCTTTCTCCTAACTCTTTGTCTGCGGCAATAGATGAGTTCTGTCCGCGGTGTTTGGTTTCTTCCGAGGATTGAATTTCAACTTGTTTAGACGGTTCAGATTTTGGTAATTCGTGCTTAGTCTCAGCAGACTTGGGCATTTCTACTCGAGGCTCAGATTGTTTTGGTAATTCAGCTTTGGCCGGTTCGGATTTAGGCGGTTCAGGTCGCGGTTCCACAACCTTCGACGGCTCCGGTTTGGCCGGTTCTGGTTTGACCGGTTCGGGCTTGGGTGGTTTCGGTGGCTCGGGTTTTTTTGGTTCAGGCTTAGGTGGAGGCGGCGGAGGCGGCTCTAATTTTTTAGGCTGAATTAATTCGATGATGACCGGCGGTGTTTCTATTTCTTTGTGAACGTGCTCGAGCATGCCTGAGATGACCAGCATGACGAGTAGCACGTGCAGTCCCATTGCAGTTGCAATGGAAATACTGGAATGCCGGGAAATCATCACTGACGCTGCAAACTAGTTTGAAGGGCTTGGGTGCGCTTAGCGCAGCCCAAGCACATCCTGCATATCGAACAATCCGCTCGACGTAGTTTGCAAGAAGCGTGCAGCACGCAGGCTGCCGTGAGCATAGGTCACTCGGCTGGATGATTTGTGCGTGATTTCTATGCGCTCACCAATACCTGCGAATAGAACGGTGTGGTCACCCACAATATCGCCGCCGCGTATGGTGGCAAAACCTATCGATGATGGATCGCGTTCACCGGTCACGCCCTCGCGTGCAAAAACACCGACGTCTTTGAGATCACGGTCCAGGGCGGTGGCAATCACCTCGCCCATTTTTAGCGCGGTACCTGACGGTGCATCGACCTTATGGCGGTGATGCGCTTCGATGATTTCGATGTCATAGCCATGCGAAAAACTCTTCGCGGCTAGTTCCAGCAATTTCATGGTGACATTCACGCCCACACTCATGTTGGGTGCAAACACGATGGCCGTTTTTTTCGCCGCATCAGCAATCGCTGCTTTACCCGCGTCGTCAAAGCCGGTGGTGCCAATAATCATTTTGATGCCGTGTTCAGCGCAATACGCCAGATGTTTGAGCGTGCCTTCCGGGCGCGTGAAATCGATCAAATACTCTGCGTTCGCCAAGCCTTTGGCAAAATCCGACTCAATGGGGATTCCAGCGGGTTGACCGAGGAAGGCGGCTGCATCGGTGCCCAGCACGGGCGAACCTGGCAGATCGAGTGCGCCAGCCAGCGTGGCCTGATCATCGGCAATGATGGCTTCAACGAGCATGCGGCCCATACGGCCGGAGGCGCCGGCGACGGCAATCTTCATGGATTTCATGGATTAGTACTTACTGTCTTATTTTATTTTTTAGGTGCAGCGAGTTGATCGAGATAGTCTTTTTCCTGAGGCAGATCGCCGCCCTCAAAGCGCTCAACCCGACCTTCTTTGAAGAATACGGATACGTGGCTGGTAGTGATTTGGCCATCACCACGTCGCATACGGAAAGGGTAATCCCAGCGCTGTGCATGAAACACATCGGTTAAGAGTGGCGTGCCCATGACAAAGCGTACTTGTTCAGGCGTCATTCCGACTTTAAGTTGCGAGATCATTTCTTTTGAAACGAAATTGCCTTGTTGTACGTTAGCGCGATATATGGGCAACACGCCAAATAGCTTTTTCGATTGTGAAGTTTGAACGAGGCCGGCTTCAGCGGGGGCGGCGCTTTGGTCTGCAGGCTCAGGCTTGCTGGCAAAAGGGTTCAGGGCGCAGCCGCTCAGTAATACCGCGCTGCTCAAGGCAACGGCGGCCATGCATGATTTTAGGTACGTAGCGGACCGACTGGACGAGTGCTGCATGAACTTCATGAGAGGTGCTTTCGTTGAGCGCGGTAGGTAAACGCTATATGATAAAGCAGTTCAAGTTAAATAAGCGAAAACATGCCGCCCAAAACCGCCGATCTGAAATCCAGTGGACTGAAAGCCACTCTGCCCAGGCTAAAAATCCTAGAGATTTTCCAAAATAGCAGCGTGCGCCACTTATCCGCTGAGGATGTTTATAAACTGCTGCTGACTGAAAATCTCGATGTCGGACTGGCAACGGTTTATCGTGTGCTGACCCAGTTCGAGCAAGCAGGATTGCTAAGTCGGCATCATTTTGAGTCGGGTAAGGCGGTTTTCGAACTCAATCAGGGCTCTCACCATGATCACTTGGTATGCCTAGATTGCGGTTTGGTGGAAGAATTTTTTGACGAAGAAATCGAGCGTCGGCAACACAGTATTGCGGAACAGCGCGGCTTTACCCTAGCTGAGCATGCACTGGCTCTTTACGGTAATTGCACTAAAGAGGCCTGCCCGCATCGCCAGTAATTAATGCTTACGCTCGTATTTTTTAGGAATGCGACAGCGCGCTGGAAAGTAAACGAGCCGTGATGTCGACAATCGGAATCACGCGCTCATAGGCCATGCGGGTTGGCCCGATTACACCGAGAGTACCGACAATCTTTCCATTCGCTTCGTAGGGTGCGGTGACGATACTCATATCTTCCAATGGCATCAGATGCGATTCACCACCAATAAAAATTTGTACGCCACTCGCTTTGCTTGAGGTGTCCAGCAGCGTTGCCAGTCCGGTTTTTTGTTCAAAAATATCAAATAATTTTCTCAGCGAACTCATGTTTGACGACAAGTCGTCTATTGACAGTAAATTACGCTCACCAGAAATCACCACATCTTCGGTGTCATCGCTCATGGCATCCGTGCCAGCTTCAACCGCGGCGTGCATGAGCCGCATCATGTCGTTGCGTAATTCACGTAACTCGTCGTTGAGTTTGATGCGAACGGCATCAAACGATAATCCCGAATAATTTTGATTGATGTAATTAGCCGCTTGCACCAGTTGGCTCGGCGAGTAATCGGTATCCGTCAGTAGCAAGCGGTTTTGTACATCGCCATTCGGTGCGACGATGACTAACAAAATACGTTTTTCAGAAAGACGCAGAAATTCGATTTGCTGAAATGTCATTTCCCGTCGCGGAGCGAGTACGACCCCAGCGAAATGAGATAAAGAAGAAAGTACCTGTGCCGCACTGGCGATAATTTTTTGCGACGAGGCACCGGACTGCAGCCGTGATTCCACACTGCTTTCATCAATGGTTTGAACGGTCAGCAAACTATCGACAAATAGTCGATAACCACGCGGAGTGGGGATTCGTCCTGCCGACGTGTGAGGGCTGGCCACTAAGCCCAGCTCTTCTAGATCGGACATGATGTTGCGTATGGTCGCTGGTGACAGCTCAAGGCCAGAAATTTTTGCCAGCGCGCGCGAGCCCACCGGCTGTCCGTCCGCAATGTAGCGTTCTACAAGTGCCTTCAGTAGCGTTTGTGCGCGAATATCGAGTTGCATGACCTTATTCTATCGAGCCCAAGGGTAGTGCGCCAGTTTCCTTAACTCAGATAGCAAAATTGTTCATGCCAAACCCTCAATCTTCCAGACGTTTCGGCCAGCTTGGGCTTGAGTAAGCGTCCGGTTTGAAGCTAGTTATGGTCTAATCCTGAGCATGTCTGTCGCAAATACCACTCCCACATCACGTTTTTCTACGGTCGCCATCATCGGTAAACACGGTGAATTAGGCGCCAGCAGTGCTGCTTTGAGCGAATTAGCGGATTTTCTCGAGCGTCGCGGGCTTAGAGTTGTATTTGAAGCAGCGACCGCACAAGACCTTCAGCGAAGTAAGCTAGTGTCCATGACCTTGGCGCAAATTGGTCAAGACGCCGATGTGGCCATTGTGATTGGTGGCGATGGGACGATGTTGGGCATTGCGCGGCAATTGGCGCCGTTTGATGTGCCGCTGATAGGTGTGAATCAGGGGCGATTGGGTTTTATGACCGATATCGCGTTTGAACGCATGCTGCCTGTGTTGAGCGATATGTTGGACGGCAAGCTGGAATCAGAGCGTCGCGCTCTGCTCGAGGGAATCGTACATCGCCAAGACAAGGAAATTTTTCGATCCGTTGCGTTCAATGATGTTGTGGTGTCGCGCGGAGCAGGTGCGGGCATGGTGGAACTGCGCGTCGAAGTGGATGGGCACTTCATGTACAACCAACGCTCTGATGGCTTAATTATTTCTACGCCTACAGGTTCAACGGCGTATGCCTTGGCTGCGGGTGGCCCAATTCTTCATCCTGGATTAGGCGGTATGGTATTGGTGCCGATTGCGCCCCATGCGCTGTCGAATCGTCCGATTGTCCTTTCTGAGAGTTGTGAGATTGTGATTGAGTTGGCTAGTGGTCGTGATTGCAGCGTAAATTTTGATATGCAATCGCTCACTAGTCTTTATCATCATGATCGCGTAACAGTGCGTCGCTCAGCGCACAGTATTCAATTTTTACATCCACAAGGATGGAGCTACTACGATACGTTGCGAGAGAAATTGCACTGGAATGAATATCCCTCCGTACTGGGGCAGCTAAAATAGCTCCTATATTGTTTTTAGCCCTCGTTTTTTCCCTGACTACTCATGCTGCGCACACTCATCATTCGTGATTTTGTGATCGTTGATGCGATCGAGATCGAACCGCCTGCCGGTTTTACCGTCTTTACCGGTGAAACAGGAGCGGGAAAATCGATTTTGATTGACGCATTAATGTTGGCCTTGGGCGGACGTGCCGATGCCAGTGTGATTAGAGAAGGCGCCTCCAAAGCCGATATCGCCGCCGAATTTACCGGTGAATTTGATTCGGCAGTGTTGAGTTGGTTAGAAGAACATGAATTTGTTTCTGAAGAGGGTCAATTACTGCTGCGGCGAGTGATTGATAGCAGCGGCCGATCCAAAGCATTCATCAATGGCATAACCGCCACCATTACCCAGTTACGTGAAGTCGGTGAGATGTTGGTGGATATTCATGGCCAGCATGCGCATCAATCACTACTCAAAGCCGAATCACAACGTGCTTTATTAGATGCTCATGCCGGATTGAATGACGATGTCATTAAAGTCGCGCAGGCATTTAAAAATTGGCGCGCAGTGATCAAGCAGCGTGAAGAATTTGAGCGTGATGCAAAAAATGTTTTGCTAGAACGTGAGCGACTGGAGTGGCAGGTCGGTGAATTAGAAAAATTAGCGGCGCGTCCGGGTGAGTGGGCCGACATTGGTAATGAACACAGCCGACTGTCGAATGCCGCAAGCTTGATTGAAGGCGCACAAAGCGCTCTTGATTTACTGTCTGAATCGGAATCGAGTCCGATGTTGTCGCAGCTCTCATCGATCGCGCAAAAATTAGGCAAGCTGGCCGATGTGGACGACAAACTCAAGCCAGTGATGGAGGCGCTAGAACCCGCGCGTATTCAGTTACAAGAAGCCGTGTATGCGTTGAATGATTATCTGGGTCGAATTGAAATGGATCCACAACGTTTACGTGCGGTGGAGTCGCGTCTTGAGGCGCTGCATTCAGCTTCCCGAAAATTCAATGTACCTGCTGATGAACTGCCGAATGAATTTTTAAAATTATCTGAGCGCTTGCATCAGCTAGCCGATGCGACCGATCTCGATGCTTTGCGTGCGCATGAAGAAAAACTGGGGCAGGCGTATCAAGCGCTCGCCACCAAACTATCTAAGGCGCGCGCTAAAGCAGCTAGTTCGCTGTCGTCGGCGGTGACAGCCGCTATGCAAGAGCTATCTATGTCGGGCGGGCGCTTTGATGTCGCGTTGAATGCGATAGAACCGGCGGCGTATGGCAACGAACAAATAGAATTTTTGGTGGCTGGGCATGCGGGCACGACGCCACGCCCATTGGCGAAGGTGGCCTCGGGTGGCGAGTTGGCGCGTATCGCCTTGGCGATTTCAGTGATTGCTTCTAGTGCCACCAGTACGCCGACATTAATTTTTGATGAAGTCGATAGTGGTATCGGCGGCGCAGTGGCCGAAGTGGTTGGGCGGCTGCTCAAACGCTTGGGGCAGGAGCGCCAGGTATTGTGCGTCACCCACTTACCGCAGGTGGCCAGCCAGGCTGGCTATCATTTTCAAGTTAGCAAAGGCTCGACATCAGACGGCCGAACAGTGTCACGGATTACCCCTTTATCAGCAGCTGAGCGCGTTGAAGAAATTGCGCGTATGCTCGGCGGCCTAGAAATTACGGCGACCACGCGCAAGCATGCGCGCGAGCTACTGGCCTCCTGAGCATAGAACAGAAAGGTTTTTTAATGGGCTTCAATTCAGAACCCTCATATAGCCATGGCAGTCTGAGCAAGACCGCTGTGGTACTTGCCAATTTGGGTACACCCGACGCCCCCACGCCTGCTGCGGTGAAGGTCTATCTGAAGGAATTTTTGTGGGATCCACGTATTGTCGAGATTCCTCGTCTGCTTTGGTGGATTATTTTGAACGGGATAATTTTGCCGTTCCGCTCGCGCCAATCCGCAGAAAAATACGCATCGATTTGGACGGAGCAAGGCTCACCGTTAAAAGTACACACTGAACGACAGGCCGAGGCTTTGCAATTGGCGTTGAATTCACGTGGTCACAGCTTACGTGTGGTGTACGCCATGCGTTATGGAAATCCAAGTCTGCCGAGTGTCTTAGATCAGTTGAAGGGTGAGGGCTGCGATCGTATTTTGGTTTTGCCTGCCTATCCTCAATATTCAGGTACGACAACCGCATCGATATTTGATCGAGTTTTTTCGCATTACACCCAAATACGAAATGCACCTGAGCTTCGTTTCATTAAGCACTATCACGATGATGATGCGTACATCGAAGCGTTGGCTTCTACCGTGCGCGCACATTGGGAGCAGCATGGGCGGCCAGATAAATTGGTGATGAGTTTTCATGGTGTACCAAAGCGGACTCTGTTATTGGGTGATCCGTATCATTGTGAGTGCTACAAGACAGCGCGTTTGGTGGCCACTAAATTAGGTTTGAGCAAAGACCAGTACCTCGTGACCTTTCAATCACGTTTTGGAAAAGCGGAATGGTTGCAACCCTATACCGCCCCCACGCTGGTTGAGCTGGCTCAAAAAGGTGTGGGGCGAGTGGACGTTATCTGCCCCGGGTTTACGAGCGATTGTCTTGAAACGCTAGAGGAAATTTCGATCGAGGCGCGGGAGGACTTTTTGGGAGCTGGAGGCAAGGCCTTTCATTACATACCGTGTCTAAATGAGCTTCCACAATGGATAGACGCGATGGCTGCGATTGTCGAGAAACATACCTTGGGCTGGCCTATCGGTTCAGATTCGGAAAGCCAGCAGCGCTTGCGCAAAGATGCCGATATTGGAAGAGCGCGTGCGCTCGAGCTTGGGGCAACGGATTGACAAAAATCACGCTTCAGCATGAATCGGGGGCCACTGGCCCCCGTTTTTTTGTGTATTTCACCAGACCCGCTTGAAAAGCCTTATTCAATCCCCATATGCTGCCCAGTGTTATTGCAAGTAATTGATTTAGTTGGAGAACTTATGAATCATGCAGAATCCCAGCCGGGTCAGCAGTCGGGCCAGACGGAACCTGAGCTGCCTAAAGATTTGGCAGAAAATCTGACCTTTACCGCCGATGAGCTGGCTCAGAAGGCAATGGAAGGCGGGCTAGACCTGGGTCAGCGATTGAATGAGGCCGAAGCCAAACTAGCCGAGATGCAGGATGCATTTTTGCGTGCCAAAGCCGACGCCGAAAATATTCGACGCCGCGCTCAGGAGGATATCTCCAAGGCGCACAAATTTGCGATCGAAGGTTTTGCTGAAGCCTTGTTGCCCGTGAAGGATAGCCTTGAGATGGCTCTCAAAATCGAGGTGCCGTCGGTTGAGTCGCTCAAAGAAGGTGTGGACATGACCTTGAAGCAGTTGGTCGCCGCGTTTGAGCGAAATCGTTTGGTCGAACTCGATCCTAAACCGGGCGAGAAGCTCGACCCGATGAAACATCAGGCGATTTCTATGGTGCCTTCGGAGCAAGAGGCCAACACGATAGTGAGCGTGCTGCAAAAGGGTTACATGATTTCCGATCGTTTGTTACGGCCGGCATTGGTGACGGTGTCTCAATAGTTTCATGCGTCTTGAAACTTGAGCTAAACGCCGCATATCAGAACTATCGACAGATTTAGTACTTCAGACATTGAACTAGTTATTTAAGGAAAACATCATGAGCAAGATTATTGGCATTGATCTGGGAACCACGAATTCCTGTGTCGCCATCATGGAGGGTGGTCAGCCTAAGGTTATCGAAAACTCAGAAGGCGCACGTACAACGCCTTCTATCATCGCTTATCAAGAAGATGGCGAAATTCTTGTTGGTGCACCGGCTAAGCGTCAGGCAGTGACCAATCCTAAGAACACGCTGTTTGCAGTTAAGCGTCTGATCGGTCGTAAGTTTGATGAAAAAGAAGTGCAAAAAGACATAGGTCTGATGCCTTACGAAATCATGAAAGCGGATAACAGTGACGCTTGGATTTCGGTACGCGATAAAAAACTAGCGCCACAACAAATTTCTGCGGAAGTACTCCGCAAAATGAAAAAAACCGCCGAAGACTATCTCGGTGAAGAAGTGACTGAGGCCGTTATTACGGTACCTGCTTATTTCAATGATGCGCAACGTCAGGCAACTAAAGATGCGGGTCGTATTGCAGGGCTTGAAGTTAAACGTATTATCAACGAACCGACCGCGGCTGCACTAGCTTTTGGCTTGGACAAAGGTGGCAAAGGCGATCGCAAGATTGCAGTGTATGACTTGGGCGGCGGTACCTTTGACGTATCGATCATTGAGATCGCCGATGTCGATGGTGAGATGCAGTTCGAAGTGCTTTCAACCAATGGCGACACGTTCTTAGGTGGTGAAGATTTCGATCAGCGCATCATTGATTTCATTATTGATGAATTCAAAAAAATTAATGGTGTAGATTTATCTAAAGATCCTATCGCTTTACAGCGTATTAAGGCATCCGCTGAACGCGCGAAAATTGAATTGTCGTCATCGCAGCAGACAGAAATTAACGAGCCTTACATTGCGATGGCCAATGGTGCGCCTATGCACCTTAACTTAAAGATGACCCGCGCTAAGCTCGAGTCCTTAGTTGAAGAATTGATTTCTAAAACGATCGAGCCTTGCCGTATCGCGATTAATGACGCGGGTGTCAAAGTGGCTGACATCGACGACATCATTCTGGTCGGTGGCATGACTCGTATGCCTAAGGTCCAAGAAAAAGTTAAAGAGTTTTTTGGTCGTGAGCCACGCAAAGATGTCAATCCTGATGAAGCCGTGGCTGTAGGTGCAGCGATTCAGGGTTCGGTGCTTGCAGGTGATCGTAAAGATTTACTCTTGCTAGATGTGACACCGCTGTCATTGGGTATTGAGACCTTGGGCGGTGTGATGACCAAGATGATCAAGAAAAATACCACCATCCCAACTAAATTTAGCCAAGTGTTTTCAACAGCAGAAGATAACCAGCCAGCGGTCACGATTAAGGTGTATCAAGGTGAGCGAGAAATGGCTACCGGTAATAAGAGCTTGGGTGAATTTAATCTCGAAGGTATTCCACCTTCTCAGCGTGGCATGCCTCAAATTGAAGTGACGTTTGATATCGATGCGAATGGTATTTTGCATGTAGGTGCAAAAGACAAGGCAACCGGCAAAGAAAATAAAGTCACCATCAAAGCGAATTCCGGACTCACGGAAGAAGAGATACAGAGCATGGTGCGTGATGCTGAAGCGAATGCTGAAGAAGACAAACGCTTAAAAGAACTCGCTGAAGCGCATAACCAAGGAGATGCCTTAGTGCATTCGACCCGCAAAGCATTGACCGAGCATGGTGACAAGCTCGACGCGGGTGAGAAAGAAAAAATTGAAGCGGCCATCAAAGATCTTGAGGAAGTGTTGAAAGGTGCTGACAAAGCAGCGATTGACGCCAAGGTGGAAGCGCTTTCTACGGCATCGCAGAAGTTAGGTGAAAAAGTGTATGCCGATATGCAAGCACAACAAGCAGCATCAGGTGCGGCTGCCGGTGCAGCACCTGGCGAAGCCGCTGCAGGTGCTAAGCCCGCCGAACATGATGTGGTCGACGCGGACTTCAAGGAAGTAAAAGACAAATAATTTTTCCCTCGTCATGCAGCTAGCTTGCATCGACGACGCCGGGCTGGAGCGCTGTTTCGCCTCCTGCCCGGTTTTTTGCATGGATATGTGAGATGGCTAAACGTGATTTTTACGAAATACTCGGCGTAGCAAAAAATGCGTCAGACGATGAGATCAAGAAGGCGTATCGCAAGCTGGCGATGAAGCACCATCCTGATCGAAATCCAGACAGCAAGGGCGCTGAGGATAAATTCAAGGAAGCCAAGGAAGCCTATGAAATGCTTTCCGATCCTCAAAAGCGTGAAGCTTATGATCGCTATGGCCATGCAGGCGTCGATCCGAATATGGGTGGAGGCGGTGGTGGTGCAGGAGCGGGTGGATTCTCGGATGCGTTTGGCGATATCTTCGGTGATATTTTTGGAGGCGGTCGCGCTCGCAGCGGTCCGCAAGTGTATCGCGGCGCCGATCTTCGCTACAACTTAGAAATCACACTCGAGCAGGCGGCGAATGGTTTTGACACCACGATTCGTGTGCCTTCGTGGAGTGAGTGCGATACCTGCCATGGCTCCGGCGCTAAACCAGGAACCTCGCCAACCACGTGCGGTACTTGCGGTGGTCATGGTCAAGTCCGTATGCAGCAAGGTTTTTTCAGCATCCAACAAACCTGCCCCAAGTGTCATGGCACTGGCAAGGTCATACCTGATCCGTGTGGCGGCTGCTCTGGTTCTGGTCGTATAAAACGCAATAAGACACTGGAAGTAAAAATCCCAGCAGGTATTGATGATGGCATGAGAATTCGCTCAACCGGTAATGGCGAGCCAGGCATGAATGGTGGCCCGACCGGTGATTTGTATGTCGAGATTCATATTAAGCAGCACGCAGTATTTCAGCGCGATGGTGATGATCTGCATTGCGAAATGCCGATATCGTTTGCGCGTGCGACGCTGGGTGGAGAGATAGAAGTGCCCACCCTAGGTGGAAAAGTATCATTCACTGTGCCCGAAGGTACGCAAACAGGAAAAACGTTCCGTTTGCGTGGTAAAGGTATCAAGGGTGTGCGCTCTGGCATTGCTGGCGATTTGTTTTGTCATATTTTGATTGAGACGCCGGTTAAACTCACGGACAAGCAGAAAGAACTGTTGGAAGAGTTCGATAAATTGACCGAAGCGGGTGGAGCTAAACATAGTCCGCAGAGCAAATCCTGGATGGATAAAGTCAAAGAATTTTTCGAGTAACTCATCGTAAGTAATTTCATGGCTGGAGCGTGGGTCGCGTAGCGACACTATGTTGCGCTTCATGCCATGAATCACATGAACTAGCGCAGGGCAGCAGCGCTGGTTCGCCATAAAATTCCTAATAAATCAGCCCATTGCTAAGAAATTTCCTGCTACGTTCAGATTTTTCTCAAGCCTAGGTATCACCGTGCTGCATCTTCTTACATCATCACGAACTCATTCGGGTTTGAATCTCACTGCACATTGCTTTTGCCTCATGACAGGTTGTGAAATTTGGTTTGCGCTTAGCCGTATCACCTTTCCCTTGTAGAGTCTGCGACATATGAAAAATTTTCAGGCTCATGCTTATGAAAATTTTCTACTTTGCATGACTTCAGGCAAAAGCAATGAAAGAAAAATTTATCTCTTCATACTTTATTCAGCTACTGGTTAAGTATGTAAAAGAGAAGCGAGATAACGAATTTGAGCAAGCCTTAGTGCGTGTCTTAATTGGCTTGGTATTAATTTATTATTTCAATGATCTTCGATTCGCTCATCCGCAGGGAGTTGCGGCCAATGCGCTGAATCTTGTTTTCGTCCCGTCCCTATTTGTTCTTGCTGCCGTACTAATGGCGGTATGCGTATATTTTTGGCCGGGCGAGAGGCCTATCCGGCGAATCTTATCCATACTTTTGGATATTTCTCCATTAACTTACTTGCTCCTTGTTGGTGGTAGTCACGCTGCGCCGCTCTGTTTTTT
This sequence comes from Oxalobacteraceae bacterium, assembly GCA_947454305.1. GTDB lineage: Bacteria > Pseudomonadota > Gammaproteobacteria > Burkholderiales > Burkholderiaceae_D > Pernthalerella. The sequence continues at coordinate 13,310 of CANGJE010000033.1, read as the reverse complement.
ATATCAATGGATAGTTATTGGCTACGGTTTCAGGTTTGGAAGAAACTATTTGCTCATCGCCTTAGTGTTGGCACTTGTCGGATTCGGCCTGGTGATCGTTGTCGCGCCATACTGGCAGGATGATCGAGGCCTTGCTATTGGTTTGTGGCTGGGTACGTTATTGATATCCATGTATTCAAGCACACTAATTGGTCGCCTCTACAAGGCACTCGATCGCGCAGAGGAAGCAAACATTGCGAAAAGGCAGTTCATTTGCTCGGTGAGTCATGAATTAAGAACTCCACTAAACGCCATCATAGGCATGATTGATTTGATGCGAAGTACCCATCTCGATCGCGATCAAATTGAGATGCTCGATTGCCTCACTGCCACGTCACAAGTGATGCTTACCCAGATCGAAGATGTCTTGGATTTTTCAAAAATAGAGGCGGGGAAGATGTCGGTCGAATCAGTAGAATTCGACCTATATAAAATCATTCAAGGCATTTTAGATATATTTCGTTACCGTATTGATCCGTTTCAAATTCATCTCAGTCATAGCATCTGCTCCGATGTCCCATTTCAAATACAAGGTGATCAACATCACTTACGACAAATATTAGTAAATCTGATTGGTAATGCTGTCAAATTCACTGAGCAAGGAAGAATTTCCGTAGGTGTGAGTCTGATAGAAAAAACACTAGGTCAAATACGACTACGATTTTCAGTTAAAGATACTGGAATTGGTATTCCAATGTCAGCGCAAGACAAAATATTCGAAAGCTTTACACAAGCCGATGAATCGACCACGCGCCGCTTCGGTGGAACTGGACTGGGCACGACTATTTGCAAGCAATTAGTTGAATTGATGGGTGGTCGAATAGGTTTTAGCAGTATTCAAGGCGAGGGGAGTGAATTCTGGTTCGAGCTTGAATTTGAAATAGAGATGAAATCAGAGCCTGTATCTACCGAACTTGCGGTCTCTTCGGTACGTTCTCTGGTATTTAGTCCGGCGCGAAGTCAGCCGAATTTAATTGCCCAAATAACGATGGCTTGCGGTATTGCCCCTGAAATTTGCCTGAGTGCTCAAGAAGTTGTTGACTCTTTAGAGCATGCCACGTTAGCTGGAAAGCCTGTGCGGCTTATATTTATTGATGAGCCCTGTCTGGATGGCGAAAGCTTGCAGAGTTATAAAGAGCGAATAAGATCCACCACACAATTTTTTCAGAAAATTCATGCGAATGGAAAGTTAACCTGTGTGCTCGTCACTAGAGAAAGCATGCTTTTGAATGAACTCAGCCATTGCATGGAGTTAATGGGCCTGTATTCCATAATTAAGCTCCCTCTGCAACGCACGACATTAATCAATGTGTTGCATGGTCACTTGATCAATATTGCGCATAGTCGTATTGGTGTTAAGCCTGCTCAATTAAGAACCGATGGTGCAGCTATCAAATTGGCCCCAGTCGCGCCAGAGAAACAATCAGGATATGAAATCCTCGTCGCTGAAGATAATCCTACGAATCGAAAAGTATTGCAGAAAATTCTAGAGAGAGCGGGGCATCGTTGCACCCTAGTAAAGGATGGGGACGAAGCATTAGATTTGGTCGAGCGGAAATCCTTTGACGCCATCATATTAGATATGAATATGCCGACCATACCGGGTACTGATGTTGCGAGGCTGTATAGATTAATGCATGGCCATGCAGCTGATTTGCCTATCATTATGTTTTCAGCCAATGCGACGCCAGAAGCAAGGCAAGAAAGTTTGGATGCAGGTGCTAATGCATTTTTAGCAAAGCCCATTCAAATCGACATGTTTCTAGGAACATTAGATCGCCTTGTTCAGCAATTTCATACCATTCATCCACCATTGACTAAATTGAAAAATATTTCCCATCCCAGCGAGGTTCTTCTGACGCAAACTAATGAACCCATTTTGAATATGCAGGCATTGAGTGATTTAGAGCACGTGAGTAAAGATAAAACTTTTTTAGATGACTTAATTATTGAATTTATCTATGAAAATAAAAAATCAATAGTGTTCCTTGAAAAATCATTGCTAGCAGGTAATCAAGAGAAAGTTAAAGATATTGTTCATTCAATCAAAGGATCTGCTTTAAGTATTGGTGCGGTTTCTTTAAAAATGATGTGTCGACGGGTAGAAAAACTGGGGAAAACTGAGCTTGAAACCTACCCAGAAGAAATTCTCCAACAATTCAGGCATGCCTTTGGTTTGTTATGTGAGCAGTTAGAAGAATACCGTCAAAAGAGATTGGAGTTGATGGAGTCAACATAAGGCACATGTCGGCAATAAAATTTTAAAACCAATGCAAAAGGTAAGGGAGTATTTATGAATTTTTCTGAAAAATTAAACCTGTTAACGACTCAAAGTCAGATTCAAATTGAAAAATCAAAAAAAGTACAGGCCATGTTGTCCGGCTCTCTTGCTCAGCAAGATTATGTAAAATTTCTTGTGGTTTTGTATCCCGTCGTTTCAAATTTCTGCCCTATGATGGCTATGGCTGCGGGTTACACCGCAGATAAAAATCAACAGATAGTAAATTATCTTTACGATCATATTCTTGAGGAAAAAGGTCACGAACAGTTGGTTCTAAATGATTTAAAAAGCTTTGAGGTTGACGTTGCACCTATTGCTGAACTACCTGCAGTGCCACCGGTGCAAGCCATGTTGGCCTTTAATTATTACTCCGCGTCTAATGTTCATCCAGTCTGTGTTTTTGGAATGATGTATGTACTTGAAATTATGGCTTCAGTCTATGGTGGGCGAGCAGCTCGCTCACTCGCAGCCAATTTAAATCGGAATTCAATGGATGGTTTTAGCTTTCTTGACTCTCATGCAGGTCTTGATCAGGACCACGTCATAAAGCTGCGGAATTTATTTCAATCTTTTACGGATGAAAAAAGTCAGGCCGCGCTACTTAATAGCATCAAAATGAATTTCTATTTATTTGAAAAAATAATGGACTACTAATTTAGTGAAGATTTTCCTCTCTTTCTTATAAAAGATACGGCTGACTTGAATTAAATCAGCCGTATCTTTGTCACTTAAATAGTGCTTAATCAGTCAAGCTGCCACCAAAATCTGTGATTCAGCCACTCTGCTTTGTGCAGCTGCTATCTTTTGTTCTTGTTGGTGGCGTTGAGAATGAATCAGTCTACGCATGATGTGTAAGTTCTGATCATTGAGTCTGAGCGCGGTGTCTACCCAAGTGCTTATGATTTTTTCAAATTCCTCATATCGGATGGGATCGGTATGGCGCCGACATTCGTATACAGATTTTGAGGAATTGATATGTTTTTTTTGTTTTTGCATTAATTCAAAAACATATTTTTCAGCCTCTCCCTGTGGAACGAGAATATCAACAACTCCCATTTTTGCTAAATCTTCTGCAGTGTAGGTGTTGCCACTGGTAATCAGCTCTTCGGTAATTTTCATACCCACTTTTCTGTAGAGCAGTGTGTAAGCGCCCATTCCTGGGAAAAGATTAAATAGGATTTCTGGAAATCCAAGTCGACAGCCTTTTTCCGCAACAATAATATTGCTTGATAGTGCAAATTCTAGTCCGCCTCCAAAAGCATCGCCCTGCAGCATGGTGATGGTTATTATTGAGGAGTTGTAGCCGCAAATTCTCGTATACAGACCCTCGATGCAGAGTTTCCCGTAGTGCATTAAACCTTCGCGATCACGTGTCCTGATGAGTTCCACAAATAGTGCTAAATCGCCACCCAAGTTAAAAACTTTGGGATGTCTGGAGCCAATGACGCAATAGTCGACAGGCTGCCATTGATTTTCGTGAAAATGCGTCCCTTTATGCTGTTCTAATTGATGCACGCTGTGATGCAACTCTTCAAGCATATCTGAATTAAAACAAGGGACACCCGTTGGATTCATATAGGTCCACAAGGCTTTCAGTGAAGGGTTATAGTCCTGCACAATTTGTTGATATTGACGTCTCGGAGCCGAGTAGATGCTCGTTGGCGATAATGCGGAATTACGAACGACGTTGTATGCTGACATGTGAATTCTCCTTTGCGTCAATTGAATGAGTATTGTGGTTTGGGATTGAATTGCTTTACATTACGCCTTGAATTAATGTTGTCTTTTCTGCTTGATTGATTCGATGAAGTGCGTTTTATGTATTTGCGTTCCATCAATTTCTGTCAAGTGATACTGAGTCTAGAAAAATTTCAAAAGATTAAAAAAACTATTAGTAAAATTTCGATCGTCACTAACATTGATTGAATTCTTTTACGGTAAAAACTTTCGTAAACAATAAATGATTGCCACATATTTTTCTGATTCGTTGGTTAAATTGTGCCTGGGTTACAATGAGAGCAATGTGTTTTGAAAGACTGAAATGAGCGATAGAAAATTCGATAAGGCTCTGCGCCAACTGGTTGCGAATAACAAAGAATGGGCGGCGTCCATGACTGCGCGTGACCCCGATTTCTTTTCTAAATTAATGTCGCAACAATCGCCAGAGTTTTTGTGGATAGGCTGCTCTGATAGCCGTGTTCCAGCCAATACCATTGTTGGTCTTGAGCCGGGTGAATTATTCGTTCATCGAAACATTGCTAATGTGGTGGTACACACCGATTTGAATAGTCTTTCGGTTTTGCAATTCGCGATTGATGTGCTTAAGGTTAAGCATGTGATCGTTTGTGGCCACTATGGCTGTTCGGGTGTTGATGCCGCTATGGACAAACGACGCGTTGGATTGGCAGACAACTGGCTACGGCATGTGCAAGATGTTCACCATAAGCATGATCATTTTTTCCCAACGAGTTTGCCAGTTCAAGAACGGCGTAATCGTTTATGCGAACTGAACGTGATCGAGCAGGTGATCAATGTGTGTCAGACAACGATAGTTCAAGATGCCTGGGAGCGTGGCCAAGATTTAACTATGCATAGCTGGGTTTACAGCCTGGAAGATGGATTGGTTCGTGACTTAGGTTTGGCTGTGAGTGATATTGAATCTTTATCGCAGCAAGTAGCGATTAGCTTGGGGCGTTACGAAAACCAGTCGGCTTAGGAATCGGCTTAAGAATCTGATAAAGCTTCGCAGTTGAATTTCACGCCTTAAAAGCAATGTTCTGTGCAGGGGAACTGTCCGGATTTAACCGCCTGAACATAAGCCGTTATCGCCGCTTGAATTGATGTTTGCCCCTGCATGAAATCTTTAACAAATTTTGGGCGGTGGCCTTGGAATATGCCCAACATATCGTGCAGCACAAGAACCTGGCCTGAGCAATCAATACCAGCACCTATACCTATCGTCGGTATTTTTATGGCTTGAGTTACCTTTGCCCCCAAAGCAGCGGGGATTGCCTCGAGTACCAGTAATGAAGCGCCTGCTTGCTCTAAAGCGAGTGCGTCGTTAATTAATCGTTCTGCCGAGTCGGTAGTTTTGCCTTGCACTCTAAATCCACTTAACTGATGAACTGCTTGGGGTGTCAGACCTAGATGAGCGCACACCGGTATACCTTGTTGCACCAGAAGGTGCACGGTCTCAGCTAACCATTGCCCACCTTCGAGCTTGACCATTTCTGCACCCGCGCGCATGAGTTGCGCAGCATGTGTCATTGTTTGCTCGGGTGTGCTGTAGGAAGCAAAAGGTAGATCGGCTAGCACCATAGAAAAACGTGCGCCGCGAGCGACGCACGCGGTATGGTAGATCATGTCATCCATCGTGACTGGCAAGGTTGAAGCGCGACCTTGTATGACCATACCGAGTGAATCGCCAACCAAGATGATATCGACACCGCAATCATCGACCAGGCCTGCAAAGCTTGCGTCATAGCTGGTGAGCATGACGATTTTTTCATTGTTTTCGCGCATTTGCGCGAGCGACAAAATTGTCGATTTCTTGCGCATTGATTTTGCGCCTGCATCGCTGGACGTAGTCATGTAACTAATCTCCGCGGCTGAAAAATTCTCGCTTACCACGCATTCCAGTGATGCGTTTCATCAGCAAATCAAAGTCTTCGCTGCGTTCAATCGGATTGAGATTTTCTGCATTGACCATCAGCAGGGGCGTGCTTTCATATTGATGAAAGAAGCGACTATAACTTTCGCAGATACGCTCGAGATAGTTATCCGAAATGTTAGCTTCACTCTGTATGCCGCGTCGCTTGATACGCTCAGCTAGTGTGGCCGGGTTAGCTTGTAAGTAAATGACTAAATCCGGTCGTGGCGTAGCTTGGCTAAAGTGATCGTACATTTGGTGATATAGATTTAATTCATCATCAGCCAAAGTAAGCGCAGCGAAAATAGGATCTTTATCGATTAAAAAATCGGCGACCACCGGTGCTGAAAAAAGATCGGTTTGCGCGAGATCGCGCAATTGATTCATGCGCTGGAATAGGAAAAAAATCTGGGTCGGTAGCGCGTAGCGCGCGGAGTCTTTGTAGAAGCGTTGCAGGAAGGGATTTTCCTGGGGTTGCTCTAATAATGCCTGAGCGCCGGTCTCAGCCGCAATGCGCCGCGCGAGGCTGGTTTTGCCTACGCCTATGGGTCCTTCGACCACAATAAATCGGTATTTATCGAGATTCATAGCATTAGATGATACGTGATTGTCGTGCGAGATCAACTATCTAAACAAGGATGAGACAGGGCGTGAGCTAGGTGGCTTTAACTAGGTTTTGGGCACGGAGTGGATCACTTGATCGCTAATCGCTTGAACGTAGCGGCTTGCTAGCCCATGACCCGGAATTACAACATCAGGATCAAGTTCTAGTAAAGGCAACAGAACAAAGGCACGGATGGTCATGCGTGGATGTGGCACGACTAAGGTGTCGGTAGAAATTATTAATTCACCGTACAAGAGTAGATCTAAATCCAGTGTGCGGGGGGCGTTTCGAAAGGGTCTTTCACGCCCGAAAGATAATTCGATTTTTTGTAACTCAGCTAGAAGAGATTCAGCGCTTAATTGGGTATCTACTCTGGCGACAGCGTTGACAAAGTTGTCGCCACTAGCATCGATAGGCGCGCTTCTGAATAACGATGAATGACTATGTAATTTAGTATGCGGCAGATGTTGCAAGACTGCGAGCGCGGCTGTGGCGTTGTGTAAAGCATCACCCAAATTGGACCCTACACCGATGTAGGATATTACCGGTTCCATCAGCTACTTTCAGCTTTCGACTTACTGCGATTGCGCCCACTTCGACGACGACGTTTTGTTGTTGGAGAATCGGAATTTTCCATCGGCTTTTGATTCAGTAACGATTCTCTACCGCCACCATCGGCTTCCATAAATTCAGTCCACCACTGGCCAATTTCGTCGTCTATCTCGCCAGAGGCGCAACGTAAAAGCAGAAAATCATAACCGGCGCGCATGCGCGGATGCTCTAATAATTTGTAAGGAGATTTTCCAACACGACGCTCGAAGCGTGGTTGCATTGCCCAGATGTCGCGCATATCCGTAGCGATGCGTCGTTGCAGTGCCAGTTTTTCAGTTTGACCATCGAGTACATCATCCGCGGCGAGATGCAGCGCGGGAATCGGATACTCACCGGCGGCTCGATAAGCTTCCCACTTTTCTAGTACCTGGTGCCAGAGAAGTGAGGCAAATAAAAAGCCAGGTGAAACCGATTTACCCTGACGAATCCGTTCATCGGTATTCGCTAATGCGAGCGTAACGAATTTTTCACCTAAGGGCTGCTCCAGTACGACATCGAGCAATGGCAACAAACCGTGATGCAAACCTTCTTTGCGCAAGCGTTGCAAGCAAGCCATAGCATGCCCACTCATTAATAGTTTGAGCATTTCATCAAACACACGCGCAACGGGTACGTTGTTAATCAGCGGTGCCATCACAGCCATAGGCTGACGCGTATCGGGAGCGATTTTAAATTCGAGTTTGGCCGCGAAGCGAACGACGCGTAATAAGCGCACTGGATCTTCACGATAGCGAGCTTCTGCAACGCCGATAATACGCATCGTATGATTGCGTATGTCTTTCATGCCGCCGTGATAATCGAGGACTAATTGCTCGGCGGGGTCGTAATACATGGCGTTGATAGTGAAGTCGCGTCTAGCGGCATCTTCGTGTTGCTCGCCAAAGGTGTTATCACGCAGTACTCGACCATGAGCATCTTTCTGGGCCTCGTCGGTGGAATTACCTCGGAAGGTTGTCACCTCGATGAGATCTTGACCAAACATCACGTGCACAATTTGAAAGCGGCGCCCGATAATGAAAGCGCGTCGAAACAGTCGTCGGATTTCTTCCGGTGTCGCATCGGTGGCGACATCAAAATCTTTGGGCTTCAAACCCAGTACTAAATCTCTGACAGCGCCACCAACAACAAAGGCCTTGAATCCTGCTTTTTGCAGCGTTTGGGTAACACGAATAGCGTTCGATGAAACATCGTCGAGTTGAATGCCGTGTTCTTGCGGTCCAAATATTTTTGGTCGAACGGTTGATGCCTGGCCGGCGCCTCCACCCAACATTCGGCGGATGAATTTCTTAATCATCGAATAGCTGAAGTATGGGCCAGTTGTGGCGCTCGGCGTGGGCTCGCAGGCTGGCGTTTGGGTTAGTCGCTATGGGATGAGTTACTGCCGATAGCAAGGGGATATCGTTTTGTGAGTCGCTGTAAAACGTGCTGCGCTCGAAGCCATCTAGTGTCTTACCTAGCGTAGCCAACCATTCATGAATGTTCAACACTTTGCCATTGCCAAAAGGCGGGGTTCCTATCAAACGACCTGTAATTTCTCCGCCCTCAGCTAATTCAGGCTCCGCTGCTATCAAATGTTGCACACCGAAGGCTTGCGCGATTGGTGCGGTTACGAACCGATTGGTTGCTGTAATGATGGCGACTAACTCGCCCGCATTTTGATGCTCGGTAACGAGCGCGCGCGCGACCGGGTGAATAGCCGGTTCGATGATGTCGTTCATGAATTGTGTGTGCCACTCATCGAGCTGGCGGCGTGGAAAGCGTGACAGCGTTCCGAAAGCGAATTCAAGATATTCAACAGGATTGAGCGTACCGTTTTGGTACTGCTCATAAAATGTTTGATTGCGTTGGGTAAACGATACCGGATCGACAGCGCCAGCGCGCACCAGAAATTGGCCCCACTCATAGTCAGAGTCCAGTGGCAGTAAGGTGTTGTCTAAATCAAAGAGTGCAAGATTCATGGGCTAGTAGTAGCTTCGCCTGATTGCAGTAATTCCCGCAACAGGGGCAGGGTGATTGGGCGCTGAGTTTCGAGTGAGTAGCGATCTAACGCATCCAGCATGGCCGATAGCGATGGCATATCTCGTCGAAAATGCGTCAGTAAGTAGGGTAACACGCCGGGCGAAAGTGACAGCCCACGCGACTCGGCTGATTTCGAGAGGGCATCGAGTTTTTCTTCGTCGGATAAACCATGCAGCTCATAAATTAAGCCCCAGCCCAGACGAGTGCGCAAATCTTCGCGGAGTTTTAATTGGGCCGGTGCTTGGTTGGCACTTGCGACCCAGGATCCGCCCGCTTCTCTGACTTGATTAAACAGTGCAAAACCTGCGATCTGATGTTCTTCGGATAGTTGATCACAATCGTCCAGTAGATACATGGCTTGGTCCGCTGACCATGCAAACTCGCTGACCGCATGCTTAGGTGTTAACAAGAGTCCTTGAGTCGCCGTATGCAATGCCTGTAACACGTGCGATTTACCGGAACCCGCATGACCCCAGATCGTGATCATCTGCGGTTTTACGTTGGCGGCATGTTGTGCTGCTAAGCTGGTGAGCAGGGCAAGCAACTCCGTATTTTTGCCGACAACAAAATTATCCAGAGTTTGCGGCGGAGCAGCGCCCCAGTCGAGCAGCAACTGCTTCATGATTGATTATAGTAACTACTGTTCAGATAATGCTGACGCGCTCTTCGATACACCACTGAAAGTACGGCAGAGGCCGGCAGCGCCAGTAATATGCCGGTGAATCCAAACAACTGAGCAAAAGCGAGTAATGCAAAGATCACAGTCAATGGATGTAGACCGATGCGTTCGCCAACCAAGCGCGGCGTTAGATAAAAGCTTTCCAGCATTTGGCCAAGGCCGTAAACCACGGCAACCGCAATCAAGCCATGCCAACCATCGAAAAAAAGTATGGCCGATAAGATGGCTAACGTTAAGCCTATTCCGAAACCCACGTAGGGAATAAACACCAACAAGCCAGTGATTATTCCTACGGGTATGGCAACGTCGAAACCAGCAATCGCTAAGGCAACTGAATAGTAGGTCGACAGCAGTAGCATCACCAATAGTTGACCGCGCATGTATTGAGCCAGCAGGTGGTCAACTTCATTCGTCATGTCAGAGACAAGTGATATCCAGCGACGCGGAATTAACGTGGCGAATCGAGCAATCACGTGATGCCAATCCAACAGCAGATAAAACAGCACGATAGGTATGAGCAATAACGTTGCAGCCCATCCAATGACGGCACTGCTGCCTTTTCTCAACCAGTCCAGCCAGCTGAGTCCGGCGCTGTCAAAGCTAGCGAGTTGTTGAGTTAAGAGTGCTTTTAAGCCGGTGCTGTCGAGTGGAAGGTTTAGTCCAGTTTGTAACAGTAGCGGCCTAACGAAGCGATCAAAGGCATCGAGCAGTAAGGGCAGACGTTGCTGTAAAGCGGGTAGTTCCGCGATCAGCATAGGGACCACGATCAAAATTACGGTCGTTCCGGTAAGGATCAGTGCAATCATCACCAGCAGCACCGACAGAACTCTGGGTAACCCCCGAGTTGTTAACCAATCCACGCCGGGATTAAGCATATAACCGATAACCCCAGCAGCAAGGAATGGCGTGAGCACGGGGCCAAGTACTGCTAGCAGCACATACAAAGCAATGCCGGCAATTAGCCAGAGCAGCACGGGTCGCTGTTCAGGATTAGGAAATATCGTCATCGATACGGAGGTAAGACGGGCCCTTTTGGTAAAATACCGTACATCAGGCGTCCAGTCATTTATTCAGACGTTCATTCTACCTTTTCCTCCGCCATACACTCCATGTCCTCTAATTCCAAGGTCTCTCTGTCCTACCGTGATGCAGGTGTCGATATCGATGCCGGTGATGCACTGGTAGAAGCCATCAAACCTTTTGCTAAACGTACCATGCGCGAGGGCGTATTGGCAGGTATTGGTGGATTTGGTGCGCTGTTTGAAGTGAGTAAAAAATTTCGTGAACCTGTGCTCGTCTCGGGTACCGACGGTGTGGGCACCAAGCTGAAATTGGCATTTCATTTAAATCGCCACGATACGGTCGGTATCGATCTGGTGGCCATGAGTGTTAATGACATCTTGGTGCAAGGCGCTGAGCCGCTTTTCTTCTTAGATTATTTTGCCTGCGGACGTTTAGATGTTGCTAGCGCAACCGATGTCATCAAAGGTATTGCCGCCGGTTGTGAGCAGGCCGGGTGTGCATTGATTGGTGGTGAAACCGCCGAAATGCCCAGCATGTATCCCGATGGTGAATATGATCTTGCAGGCTTTGCTGTGGGTGCGGTTGAAAAATCGAAAATTATCGATGGAAAAAAAATTCGGCCGGGTGATGTAGTGCTTGGACTTGCATCATCGGGTGCTCACTCGAATGGTTATTCATTAGTGCGCAAGATCATTGAGGTGGCTAAGCCTGACTTGCACGCTGATTTTCATGGGCGTCCCCTGGCTGATGTATTGCTCGCTCCAACACGCATATACGTAAAGCCTTTACTCGCTTTAATGGAAAAAATCGATGTGCATGGCATGGTGCACATTACCGGTGGCGGCTTGGTTGAAAATATTCCGCGCGTATTGCAACCCAACCTCACAGCGGTATTGCACAAAGATGCGTGGACCTTGCCTCCCTTATTTCAATGGCTGCAAAAACATGGTGGCGTTGCGGATGACGAGATGCACCGAGTATTTAACTGCGGCATAGGAATGACAGTGATAGTCAGTGCAGCGAATGCAGATCAAGCCGAAGCAGAGCTCAAGCGACTGGGTGAAACCGTGTATCGCATCGGCGAGATTCGCGAACGCGCTGAAGGCCAAGCACAGACCGTGGTGGTCTGATAGTGCCTATCGTTGGTATGTAAAAGAAGACCGCATGTGCGGTCTTTTTTTTGACTTCATTTTTTCATTAAATAAACCAAAGCAGAGTATTTAATACTGCGCTTTGCGATCACCATTTTCAGCCAATGTTTGCAATGGGCTATGTACCGAGCCAGTACGCGCAATACTCACAGGAGGCGCGATACGTGCCGGTTGATTTGAATTATCACGCGTTGATAAGACGTTGCTGGTAGTTTCTGGAGCGGCATTCCAAACTGGGTCGGCAATGCCTTCGAACACTGATCGCAATTCCTTACCCCATGAATTGCGGAGCATTTGGAAATACTGATTTTTTTCATCGATGGTAACGAAGCGGCTAATCGTCAGTGCATCTTCATCATAGAGCAATAGGTCGAGTGGGAAGCCAACGGAAATATTTGAACGCAGCGTTGAGTCCATAGAAATCAATGCGCATTTAGCGGCCTCGTCTAATGGTGTGTTCGGTGTAATCACGCGATCAATAATCGGCTTGCCATATTTTGATTCGCCGATCTGGAAATAAGGATTTTCATCGTGGGATTCGATGAAATTTCCAGCGGAGTACATTTGAAACAGCCGGCAGCGCTCACCACGAATTTGCCCACCAAAAATCAGACTGACATTAAAATCAATACCGAATTGTTCTAGCGATTCGGCGTCGCGTTTATGTACGCTGCGTATTGATTCACCGACAATTTGTGCCGCTTCATACATGGATGAAGCGGTCCAGATGCTGGTGCCATCTGGGGTGAGATATTCCGAGATCGTTTGTCGTACCGATTGCGAGATAGAGAGATTACCGGCAGTTAGCAACACCATGATACGGTCGCCGGGATTTTCAAACAGGGTCATCTTTCGGAAGCTGCCGATATGATCAACACCCGCATTCGTGCGTGAATCCGACAAAAACACTAGTCCGGAATTCAACCGCATCCCAACGCAATAAGTCATGGATAGTCCCGATTAGACGAAAGTTGCATTTTAGCGCACAGATAATTTTTGCATGAGGGGTCTGCGACTGAGCAGCTAAATCAGCGCCCGATATCTCTCACTTTCACATTGACCGACATGGATTCAGTACCACCCCCGCGGCGTATACCGCGTATGGGTGCAGCGGATTCATAATCTCTACCGACCGCTAAACGGCAGTAACGCGCACTCTGCAAGCAGGCATGCGTCACATCAATGCTGATCCAACCAGCGTAGCCAGCCTCTTCAACCCAGACATCGATCCAAGCATGACTGGCGCTATGCTC